>NZ_RZPW01000051.1:0-15163 GCF_003998455.1 Mesorhizobium sp. M7A.F.Ca.CA.001.08.2.1
CTCGGCCGCCAGGGTCACCGTCGCCGAGCTCGCCTCCGTGACGATGACGTCGATATCAGGCGCGTGGGCGGCGAAGAACGCACGAACTGAGTCCAGGCTCATATCGAAAAACCCATGGTTCAAAAACTTGAAGGACGGCGGATTGCTGTCCAGCAGCCGGGGCCGCCGCGCATATAAGCACGCGCGGCATACAAATCGGCAAGCGCCAGGCTGAAGCAGACGCTGCGGCAGGTACAAAGAAACCCGCCAAGAGGGCCTTGGCGGGTTCTCTGGAATGCCTGGTGCGGGTCTACGCCAGCGACCGACCTTGCGCCGCCGGCGGCGCAGCCGGGGTGATCAGAGCTTCCTGGGGAAGGTGAAGCGCGGACACAATACGACGCAGCTTCGACGGATCGGTCACTCTGCCGCTTTCGATATCCTCAATCTCGTCCACCGCCAGGCCGCATGTCAGGGAGAGCTCTTCCACGCTGTAACCGCGGGTCTCCCGCATCGCTCTGAGGGTGTTGTAATCTGGCCCGCTCCCGTTGGTTGCCGGTTCGGAGTGGGGTTCGCTTTTCGCATTATGGGGCATTGGCAACTCCATGACTGAAAGAGTTTGATCAAATGAGGAGTGTTGCCTGAGACGGTCGGGAAGATGCCCTCTCGCCGGCGATTTGCCAAGGGCCAAAAGGGCCGTCACGGGATCGTGAACCGGGTGCCTGGCGCGGCCTCTGGCGCACACGTCGCGATCAAGTTGTTTTGAAGGCCTGATTGGCCTTTTGCCGGCAGTTTCGCCGCGCCCATTCGTTATCTCCGGGTCGCTGGCGCGAAACCATCCGGTTCCAGCCAGTTCTTTCCCGGAAGGATTTTTTGCAATGAACTTGAAGACAGTCATGGTCGTGCTCGGCACGATTTCCAGCCTTTCCGTCGCCGGCGCGGGCGCCGCCCAAGCCGCAGGCGCGCTTCGTGTGCGCGGCACGGTGGTCAGTTTTAAGCCCACGCTGCTCACCGTGAAAACCCGCCAGGGCGATACCGACGCGATCAAGCTCAAGGCCGGCTGGAAGATCTCGGGCGTCGCCAACGCCTCGGCAACGGGCATCAAGCAGGGCGATTTCCTCGGCATTGCCTCCGTTTCGAAAGCGGATGGCGGCAGCGGCGCCCTGGAGGTGGTGGTCTTTCCGGCCGCGCTGAAAGGCACCGGCGAGGGTGACCGCCCCTGGGACCTGCAGCCAAACAGCCGGATGACCAACGGCACCGTCGCCGACGTTACCGATATAAGCGGGCGATCCGTCACACTGACCTATGACAATGGCCAGACCAAGAAGATTTCGATTCCCGACACCACCCCTGTCGTCACCTTCGCGCCGGCGACGCCGACCGACCTCAAGCCGGGTGCGACGGTCTTTGTCACCGCTGAGCGGGGCAGTGACGGCGCACTGAGCGCCAGCCGCGTCGTGGTCGGAAGCAACGGCGTCGTGCCGCCGATGTAGTCGGACAGGCGGCCAATGGCCGCCTCTCGATCTTGCCGTGCATGGTGGCGGGAGGCTGGATTGGGCAGAAACAGTCCAGAAACAAAATTCTACAATCGGGAAATACTGACGAAAAAATTCAGGCGCGTAATTCCATTCGCGGCGGCCGGGCTATCGCCCCGATCCATATGCGCCCGCGAAACAAAAGGAAACGATCCATGAAGAAGTCCCTCCTCTCGGCCCTCGGGCTTGCAGTTGCATTGGCTTTCACGGTGCCCGTCATCGGCGCGACGAGTGCGGATGCGGCGCCGATGGCAAAGCATCATCGTCACCACCATCATCATCGCCACCATGTCCGCCATCACCATCATCACCGCCACCACCACCATGTGATCGGAAACAAGGCCTAAGCACCGCAGACTGCCACCGAGAAAACCGGCCTTGGCTTCCTGTCCAAGGCCGGTCGTCCCTTGGCATTGCGGCGCGTCAGCTCGACACGATTTGGGCGCACCAAGTTCGTCGAATGACGGCGCCAGCTATCTCCAACATCAGAAGCACCGCCTCAGCGCCGGCTGAACAGCAGACTGGCGACAAGACCGAGCACCACAAGGCCGACAGCGGCGGCAGCCGCCGGATGGTCGCGGGCCGACCTCTCGATCACCCTGCCCTGTTTGCGCAGTGCCGGCATGGCGTCGCGCAGACGCCCCGCAAGATCGGAATAGGTGTCGAAGGCTGCATCGCGACCGTCCTCGTAGTAGGCGCCGCCTCGCCTTGCCACAGCCCTCTTCAAGCTGGCCAGTTCTTTGGTGAGAGCCGCGACCTGCCTGTCGAGATCGATGTCCGAGAGGGTCGAAAATGATGCCATGATGTGTTTCCTTCACTTGCAGAAGGAAACGTAACGCCTCACCGGAAGACGGGTTCCGGTTTCGAACTATCGCGTCGGACTGCGGTCAGCGCACCTGATCAAGCAGGCGCTTGCATTCCAGGAGGTCGAACAGCGCCTCCTGCAGCAAGGCCCTGTTGTCGCGCGAGAGTTTCGAGGCATCCGGCTGCACCGGACCGTCCTCGTCGCTCTTGCCCAGGCCGAAAAAGCGACGGCTGGGTTTGACGCGCGGCTGGCCGACCAGTTCGTCGTCCATGCTGCGCGGCTGGGCCGCCGACGTCAGCGGCACCTGGTCAGCCTGCCTTCGCTGCGAGATCGCCTCGACGGCGGCCATGTCGCCATTGCCGATGGCAACCAGGAAATGGTTGCCGTTCTCGCGCAACAGCTTCTGCACGCCCTTGATGGTGTAGCCCTGGTCGTAGAGCATATGGCGGATGCCCTTGATCAGCTCGACATCCTGCGGCCGGTAGTAACGACGGCCGCCGCCGCGCTTCATCGGCTTGATCTGGTTGAAACGCGTTTCCCAGAAGCGCAGCACATGCTGCGGCAAATCGAGATCTTCGGCGACCTCGCTGATGGTACGAAAGGCGTCGGGGCTCTTGTCCATGGGCGAATCCTCACGCTGGACGATGATCCGGCCTAGCTGCCGAATCGGGGCTTATTTCAGCGGTTTATGAAGCAATATTCAAGCCCGGCGTCATGGCGGCGGCGGTTTTCAACCGCGCAGTAGGATTACTTGCCGCTTTTGGCCTTGCCGCTCTGATGGGAGCGCAAGATACGGCTCTTCAGCACGTTGGACGACTTGAAGGTCATCACCCGACGCGGCAGGATCGGCACTTCCTCGCCGGTCTTGGGATTGCGGCCGATACGCTCGTTCTTGGAGCGGACGTGGAATGTCGCGAAGGACGACAGCTTCACCGTTTCGCCGCGCACGATGGCTTCGCAGATTTCATCCAGCACCGCTTCGACGAGTTCGGCCGATTCAGTGCGCGACAGGCCGACCTTCCGGTAAACTGCCTCGGCAAGGTCGGCGCGCGTAAGTGTCTTTCCCCCCATGCGACCGTCCCATCAGCTCAAAACATAAAATTCGGCACAACAACGGCAGAGCCTAAGTAATTGATCCGTCAAGGTCAAGGACCGAAACTGGACCGTTCGGCACTTACCAGCGAACCAGGACAGCGCCCCAGGTGAAGCCGCCACCCATCGCTTCCAGGAGGACGAGATCGCCCTTCTTGATGCGGCCGTCGGCAACGGCCACCGACAGCGCCAACGGCACGGAAGCAGCCGAGGTGTTACCGTGCAAATCGACCGTAACCACCACCTTTTGCTCAGCTATCCCGAGCTTCTTGGCGGAAGCGTCAATAATTCGTTTATTGGCCTGGTGCGGCACGAACCAGTCGAGATCCTCGGCTGAGATACCGGCTTGCGCGAACGTCGCCTCGATGACGTCGGTGATCATGCCGACCGCGTGCTTGAAGACTTCGCGGCCCTCCATCCGGAGATGGCCGACCGTACCCGTCGTTGACGGCCCGCCATCGACAAAAAGCTTGTCCTTGTGCGTGCCGTCGGAGCGCAGGCTGGCCGCCAGAACGCCATGGTCGGCGATCGTGCCCGCGCCCTCGCCCGCTTCCAGGATCATGGCACCGGCGCCGTCGCCGAACAGCACACAGGTCGACCGGTCGCTCCAGTCGAGAATGCGCGAGAATGTTTCCGAACCGATCACCAGGACACGCTTGGCCAGGCCGCCGCGGATGTAGAGATCGGCGGTGGTCACGGCATAGACGAAACCCGAACAGACCGCCTGCATGTCGAAGGCAAAGCCGTGATGCATACCGAGCCGGTTCTGGATCTCGACGGCGGTGGCCGGAAACGTGTTGTTGGGCGTCGAGGTCGCCAGCACGATCAGATCGATGTCGGCGGGCGTGAGGCCCGCATTGGCAAGTGCGGCACGTGCCGCCGCTTCCCCCAGCGAAGCGGTCGTCTCGTCATCGCCCGCGATGTGGCGCTGGCGAATGCCGGTGCGCTGGGCGATCCACTCGTCGGAGGTCTCGACCATGCCTTCGAAATCGGCATTCTTCATGATTCGGCGGGGCAGCGCGGCGCCCGTGCCGCGCACGACTGATCTGATCAAAGTTCTTTCCTATTCCTTTGCGTCGGTGACGACGTCGGATTTCCTAGATGACAGGGCGCGCGGGTTGCGCGCATGAAACAGGTCCAGATCGGCCTCGATACGGTCGAGGAGGTTGTTGCGGACCATGTCATAGCCGAGTTCGATCGCGGCGGCGAACCCGTCAGAATCAGCACCGCCATGGCTTTTGACGACGATCCCGCTCAGCCCCAGGAAAACGCCGCCATTGGAGCGGCCGACATCCATCTTTTCGCGCAAGCGGTTGAAGGCGCCCTTAGCGAAGACGTAGCCGATCCTGGCCATCAGGGTGCGGCTCATCGCGGCGCGCAGATAACCCGCTATCTGGCGCGCCGTGCCTTCCGCGGTCTTCAGAGCGATGTTGCCGGCGAAGCCCTCGGTCACCACAACGTCGACCGTGCCCTTGCCGATATCGTCGCCCTCGACGAAACCGTGATAGTTCATCGAGGCCATGTTGGCTTCGCGCAGCATGCGCCCCGCCTCCTTGACCTCTTCCTGGCCTTTGATCTCCTCGACGCCGACATTGAGCAGGCCGACGCTGGGCCGGGCTATGCCGAAGACCGAGCGCGCCATGCCGGTGCCGAGAATGGCAAAATCGATGAGCTGTTGCGCATCGGCCCCGATGGTCGCGCCGACATCCAGCACCACGCTTTCGCCGCGCAATGTCGGCCAAAGGGCTGCGATCGCCGGGCGATCGATGGTGGCCATGGTGCGCAGGCAGAACTTCGACATCGCCATCAGCGCACCGGTGTTTCCCGCGGAAATGCAGGCGTCGGCCGTGCCGGCCTTGACCGCTTCGACGGCCTTCCACATCGATGACTTCCAGCGGCCGTGGCGCAGCGCCTGGCTCGGCTTGTCGTCCATCCTGACCGCAATTTCGCAATGGAAGAATTCGCTGATCTCGGCAAGCTTGGGAAATTTGGCGAGCTCCGGGCGCACGACCTCCTCACGCCCGAAGATGACGAAGCGGATGTCGGGACGACGGGTCGCGACCGTCATGAGCGCTGGAATGACCACGGCTGGTCCGTGATCGCCGCCCATGGCATCGATGGAAATCCTGATCACGCGGTATTTGTCTCACGGTTAGGCGGCAGGTCGTTTAGCGACCGCGAAGGTTCGGCGAAAATAACGGTTTTGGGCTGCCACACAACCGACTTTTCCGTCGCGGGCGAGCTTTTCAGGATTTTCCCAGCAAGGATCGCAGTTTTTGCTGAAATTCATTCTCCGCCGGTTCGGTCTCGCTGCCGGCGTTGAGCGCTGCGCCCTGCTTACGCGGATAGGGGTCGATGGCGAGTCCGAAATACTGTTCGGCGAGTGCCCCGACATCGATCGTGTCACCGGAAAATGTCTCTGGACTGTCAGGGCCTTCCGCGTCGAGCAGGATCTCGCCGCCACCATCGAAACCCTGCCGTCCAAGCTTGGAATCCTCGGGCAGCAGCAGCGCTTCGACCGGTTCGTCGATATGCGCTTCGACAGGCTCGAGCGTGACGATGCAGGCCTGGGTGATGTCGGCTTCGACACGACCGCTTATCTTCACGCCATTGCGCTTCCACGACGCGACCAGAAGCTCGGCGCGATAGGATTCGACCGAAATCAACCCGTGCTCCTCGGCCAGTGCCGCACGCTGTGCGGCATCGGCTTCGACAACCAGCGGCAGGCCCTTTTGCGGCAGGCGCGTGATGTTTGCACGGAAGGAGACCGGGCTTTGCGGGTCCACATGCTTCATTGTTCAACCTCCTTGGCGGCGGGAAAGGTCAGCGTGCCGGAGACAATCGATTCGGATGTCTGCGCGGCCAGATGATTGCGCGCGTCGGTAACATAGTTGGCCAGCAGCGATGCTTCCAGCCAGGCGCCCGCGTCGGGCCGGACATTGCGGGCAAGAGCCGCGGTCAGCCCTTCATGGTCGTTTCTTTCCAGGGCATCGTCATAGGCAGCGGTTCGGCCATAAAACATCTTTGCCAGCTTTTTCATGCGTTTGGGCACGCCAACGTCGCCAATGCCCAATTCCCGCAACGAATGGTCGACGTCGAGGAAGAACTCGTCGATCAGCACCTGGGCGACCTCTTGCGCCGCACCGCTCTCACCGCGCAACCTGTGCTGGAACAGGAACATGTGCAGCGACAGCATCTCGAAACGGCCAAGCGGCGTGTCTGGCACATTCCAGTGGGAATAAAACACCGTCTGCCGCGCCGCCGCCACGATTTGTGCGTAAAGCGCCTCGGTGATAGCGCGGTTGGCGTAGCGTTCGCGGCCAAAAAAGCGCTGGAACATTGGGGATGGTCTCCTGGGGACCGTTTGTTGAAGTGGGCTTGTTGCATCGGCAAGCAAGCTGGTTTACCGGTTTCGCGGCCCAGCGCAAGTTGCGGCCAGCTAATGGAGTTGTTGTTGCGCGCGCTGAATTTCAAGTCGACCTTCTCGTCCAGGCCCGCCGGCGCGATCTCGCTGCTGATGATCGTTTCGGCACTATCGGCCTGCCACACCTCCAAGATGATCGGCGACCTCAGCCCGAGTGAGACGCTGACGCAAGGTTACGTCATAGACCAGCAGGCAATCGACCTGGTGCCGGTCGGTTCGAGCCGCGAGCAGGTGCTTCTGGCGCTCGGCACGCCGTCGACGACCGCGACCTTCGACAACGAGGCCTTCTATTACATTTCGCAGACGCGCAAGCGCTACGTCGCCTTCGACAAGCCACGGCTCATTGATCAGCATGTGCTGGCGGTCTATTTCGGCGCCGATGGCCGCGTCACCCAGATCGCCAATTACGGGATGAAGGACGGCAAGATGTTCGACTTCATCTCACGCACCACACCGACCGGCGGCAAGGACCAGAACTTCCTCAGCCAGATCATCAACGGTGCCAGCAAACTGGCACCCAGCATTCCGGGCGGCGGCGCCTAATTCCTTTCGGCTTCCATTCCGGGAGCCTCATCATCTCAGGCGACCAAAAACCCGCGGGAGCGATCCTGCGGGTTTTTGTTGTGGCCTCGATCAGGGCAAGATCCCCGTATGTTTGCCGGCGATGCTTAAGCCGTCAAAACCCAAGCCGGTAGATGAGATACCGGCGCATTTACCGCATGCAAGAGATCGGCTTGTTGACGCGTCGACATGGCATTGCTCAACAAAAAACCCGCGGGATCGCTCCCGCGGGTTGTTTCGGGCTGAAGCCTAGATCAGCCGTGCGCGAGCACGGCCAGCAGCAGGAGCGCGACGATGTTGGTGATCTTGATCGCCGGGTTGACGGCGGGGCCAGCGGTGTCCTTGTAGGGATCGCCGACCGTGTCACCGGTCACCGAAGCCTTGTGCGCCTCGGAACCCTTGAGATGCTTGACGCCGTCCTTGTCGACAAAGCCGTCTTCGAAGGACTTCTTGGCGTTGTCCCAGGCGCCGCCGCCAGAGGTCATCGAGATAGCGACGAACAGGCCGTTGACGATGACGCCGAGCAGCGAGGCACCCAGCGCTGCAAAGGCAGACGCCTTCGAGCCCGAGATCAGCAGCACGCCGAAATAGACGACGAGCGGCGCCAGCACCGGCAGCAGCGACGGGATGATCATTTCCCTGATTGCCGCCTTGGTCAGAAGGTCGACCGCGCGGGCGTAGTTCGGCTTCGAGGTGCCGGCCATGATGCCCGGATCCTCGCGGAACTGCTTGCGCACCTCCTCGACGATGGCGCCCGCCGCACGGCCGACGGCCGTCATGGCGATGCCGCCGAACAGATACGGGATCAGCCCGCCGAAGATCAGGCCGGCGACGACGTATGGGTTGGAGAGATCGAAGGAGATCTCGCCCATGCCCTGGAAGTAGGGATATTTGTCGCCATTGGCGGCGAAGAACTTCAGGTCGTTCGAGTACGCGGCAAACAGCACCAATGCGCCGAGACCAGCGGAGCCGATGGCGTAGCCCTTGGTCACCGCCTTGGTGGTGTTGCCGACCGCGTCGAGCGCGTCGGTGGAGTGGCGCACTTCCTTGGGCAGGCCGGCCATTTCGGCGATGCCGCCGGCATTGTCGGTGACCGGGCCGAAGGCATCGAGCGCAACGATCATGCCGGCAAGGCCGAGCATCGTCGTGACCGCGATCGCCGTACCGAAGAGGCCGGCAAGCTGATAGGTCGAGATGATGCCGCCGACGATGACGATCGCCGGCAGCGCCGTCGATTCCAGCGAGACCGCGAGGCCCTGGATGACGTTGGTGCCGTGACCGGTGACCGACGCCTGGGCGATGGAATTGACCGGGCGCTTGTTGGTGCCGGTGTAGTATTCGGTGATGACCACGATGAGACCGGTCACCACGAGGCCGATCAGGCCGCAGATGAACAGGTTCTTGCCGGTGATGACCATGCCGGCGACCGTGCCGACCTCACCCCAGCCGAGCGTCACCTGGGTGGCGACGCCGAGGCCGACGATGGACAGCAGGCCAGTGACGATCAGGCCCTTGTAGAGTGCGCCCATGATCGAGCCGTTGGAACCGAGCTTGACGAAGAAGGTGCCGACGATCGAGGTCAGGATGCAGGCGCCGCAGATGGCGAGCGGATAAAGCATGGCCGCACCCAACACGGCGGTGCCGCCAAAGAAGATGGCAGCCAGAACCATGGTGGCGACGACAGTCACCGCATAGGTTTCGAACAGGTCGGCGGCCATGCCGGCGCAGTCGCCGACATTGTCGCCGACATTGTCGGCGATCGTGGCCGGGTTGCGCGGATCGTCTTCGGGAATACCGGCTTCGACCTTGCCGACGAGATCGCCACCGACGTCGGCGCCTTTGGTGAAGATGCCGCCGCCGAGACGAGCGAAGATCGAGATCAGCGATGCGCCGAAGCCGAGCGAGACCAGCGAGTCGATGACGATGCGGTCATTGGGCTGGAGGCCCATGAAGTGGGTCAGGATGAGGTAGTAGATCGACACGCCGAGCAAGGCGAGGCCAGCAACCAGCATGCCGGTGATGGCGCCCGATTTGAACGCGATGTCGAGGCCGGCAGCGAGGCTGTTCGATGCGGCCTGCGCCGTGCGAACGTTGGCGCGAACGGAGACATGCATGCCGATGAAGCCGGCGGCGCCTGAAAGCACCGCTCCGATCAGGAAGCCGATCGCGGCGGTGATGGACAGCAACCACCAGGCGAGCACGAGGACGACGACGCCAACGATGGCGATGGTGGTGTACTGACGCGCCAGATAGGCTTGTGCGCCCTCGCGGATAGCCGCGGAGATTTCCTGCATGCGTGCATTGCCCTGATCGGCCGCAAGGACCGAACGTGTCGCCCAGATGGCGTAAAGGATTGAAAGCAGGCCGCAGGCGATGACGGCGGAAATAATTGTCATTGCCGGATTTTCCTCGATTGATGGCCCAAAAGAACCCCTCCCTGGGCCGTTGAGACAAAGACCGGATTCCGAGCACGGAATCCGCCTCTTCGCAGCGGTGTATGCGAAACAGGGCTGCGAACGTCAAGATATTGTTCGGTTTTTGCCCGGCTTTCGCCCAAATGGTTGGGACCAGGCGGCGGCTGCCGTCAGCACCCGGCGATTAGATCGATTGAAATTAGCCCTGACGCGGGACGCGGCTACTCTGCCTCCCGGCCCATCCGGCGCGCCGTGTAGCGCTCTATGGCCGACAGGCCGTCATAGATCAGCACGGCAAGGGCTGCCACGATCAGGCCGCCCTGGAGGATGAAGGCGAGATTGTTGGATAACAACCCGGCGATGATCACTTCGCCCAGCGTTTTGGCTGCCACGGTCGAACCGAGGGTCGCGGTGGCAAGGCTGATCACCACCGACAGCCTGATGCCGCCGAGAATGATCGGGGCGCTGAGCGGCAGTTCGACCTTGGTGAGCCTTTGCCAACCGGTCATGCCGGCGCCGCGCGCCGCCTCGACGACATTGGCAGGTAGCGTCGTCAGGCCGGTCAGCGCGTTCTCGAAGATCGGCAGCAGACCGTAGAGAAACAGCGCGATCAGTGTCGGCTTCTCGCCGAAGCCGACGGCCGGCACAGCGAGTGCCAGCACCGCCACGGGCGGAAAGGTCTGGCCGATGTTGACCAGGCTGCGCGATAGCGGCAGGAATTCGGCGCCGGCGGGCCTGGTGACCAGGATGGCAAGCGCCACCGCAACGATGGTTGCTGCCACGGTGGCGATCAGAACCGTGCGCAAATGCAGCAATGTCAGCGTCAGCAGGCTGCCCTGGTTGTAGATCACCGGCGCATTGTTTTCGGTCAGCGGCTTCAGCAGCGGCACGAACCAGCCGGGATTGGTGACGAAGGCAACGAGCAGCATCACCAGGGCAAGTCTGAGCAGCGATGGAAGCCAGGCCTTCATGCGGGCCTCGCCGCGCGCTTCACCAGCCCGTCGACGGTGACGCGGCCAAGCGGCTTGCCATCGGCGCCTTTGACCGGCAGCGCCGGCCGGCCCGTCCACAACAATTCGGCCAGCGCGTCACGCTGGCTGGCGTCGCCGGGGATCGCCTCGCCTTCGGCGGAGCCCTTCTCCACGGCATCGCGGACCCGACCGAGCGACAGCAGCCGGAACGGCCTTTCGCTGGCGCCGACCAGGGTCTCGACGAAGGCGCTTGCCGGCTTTGCCAGGATCTCGGCGGGCTTGGCGTATTGCACCAGCTTGCCGGCATCCATGACCGCGATCTTGTCGCCCATATGCACGGCCTCTTCCATGTCGTGGGTGACCAGGATGATGGTGGTGCCGAAGCGCTTCTGGATCGCCAGCAGATCTTCCTGCGCCTTGTTGCGGATGATCGGGTCGAGGGCGCCGAACGGTTCGTCCATCAACAGCACGTTGGGCTCGGCGGCGAGCGCGCGGGCAACGCCGACGCGCTGTTGCTGGCCGCCGGACAGTTCGTGCGGATAGCGCGGCCCGAAGGCTTCGGGGTCAAGCTGATAGAGCGTCATCAGTTCGTCGACCCGGGCCTTGATGCGGTCCTTGTCCCAACCGAGCAGCACCGGCACGGTGGCAATGTTCTGCGCCACCGTACGATGCGGGAACAGGCCGTGACCCTGGATGGCGTAGCCGATGCTGCGGCGCAGCTCATAGCCGGGCAGCGAACGATTGTCGGCGCCGTCGAGCTTGATGATGCCCGAGGTCGGTTCGACCAGCCGGTTGATCATGCGCAGCAACGTCGTCTTGCCGGAACCGGACGTGCCGACAATGACGGCTATGGTGCGCGGCTCGATGACCATCGACACGTCATCGACCACGGTCGTCGCGTCATAGCGCTTGGTAATGCCTTCGATCTCGATCATGCCGTTTCAACCCTGCGCCTGGTGGCGGTCATTTCGATCACCGCATCGAGGATGATGGCGGCGGCAAAGGCGAGCGCGACCGTTGGCACCGCGCCGAGCAGCACAAGGTCCATCGCCGTCTGGCCCACACCCTGGAAGACGAATACGCCGAAACCGCCGCCGCCGATCAGCGCGGCAATGGTGGCGAGGCCGATGTTCTGCACCAAGACGATGCGGATGCCGGTGAGGATGACGGGAAAAGCCAGCGGAAACTCGACGCCGAACAGGCGCTGCCTGTCGGTCATGCCCATGCCGCGTGCGGCGTCGTTGGCGGTGCGCGGCACGCCAGCGAGACCGACCACGGTGTTGGCCACCACCGGCAGCAGCGAATAAAGGAACAGCGCGACGAAGGCGGGGGCTGTGCCGATGCCGCGAATGCCGAGCGCGGCAGCCCCCGGCACATGCGTGGCCACCCAGCCAAGCGGCGCGATCAGCAGGCCGAACAGCGCGATCGAGGGAATGGTCTGGATGATGTTGAGCACGTTGAGAACCCCGGCGCGCAGACTTTCGACACGATGGCAGAGAATGCCCAGCGGCAGGCCGACGACCACTGCCGCAAGCAGCGACCCTAGCGCCAGCGTCACATGCTTGGAGCCCTCCGCCCAGAAACTGTCGGCGCGGTTGAAGTATTCCTTCAGGATCGACAGATTGTCCCAGCTTCCCGAAATCAACAGCAGCCCGATCGCGAAAGCCGCGACGACAAGCACGCCAACTCGTGCCAATGGCGACAGGTTCAGCCGTGTCAGCACATCGGCAAGCAAAAGCGTGAAGGCAAAGATCAGAATCCAGAAACCGGAGGCTGGCGAAACTCTCGCAAAGGTGTTGCCCTCCGGCGTGAGAAATGTTCCGGCGACGCCGATCAGCAGCGCGAGCGCGGCAAGCGCCACCACGCTGGCGGCAAGGCGCAGCGCAAGCGGTGTCTTGAACAGCGCGATGAGTGCTGCGGCGACGATCATGACGAGCAGCAGCGTCCCGGTGGTTGCCGGCAGCGCCTCAAGAATCGAGCGCGCCTGGCCGGGGACGATGCGGTTGGCACGGAACGTGGCAAAGGGCGCGGCAAAAGCCGCGTAGGCTGATATAGCGGCGATGACCACGCCGAGCTTGTCGAAGCGGATGTTCACGCCCTCCCCCGTCAGTCGATCCGGCGCGCCACGAAAGCGGCGCGCCGGAATCGTCCTACTTCAGGAAGCCGTTCTTCTTCAAAAAGTCCTCGGCGACGCCCTTGACCGGCTCGCCGCCGACCTGCACGCGACCATTCAGCTCCTGCAGCGTGACGAGGTCGAGCTTGGCGAAGACCGGCTTCAGCAGCGTCTCGATCTCGGGATGTTGCTTCAGCACCGCTTCGCGGATGATCGGCGCCGGCTGGTAGACCGGCTGCACGCCCTTGTCGTCGTCGAGCACGACGAGCCCGGACGGTGCGATGCCGCCATCGGTGCCGTAGACCATGGCCGCATTGGCGCCGTTGGTCTGGTTGGCGGCCGCGGCGATGGTTGCCGCGGTGTCGCCGCCTGAGAGAGTGATCAGTTGGTCCGGCTTCAGCGTGAAGCCATAGGTGGTCTGGAAGGCCGGCAGTGCAGCCGCCGAATTGACGAACTCGGCGGAAGCCGCCAGCACCACCTGACCGCCGCCCGCGACATATTTGCCGAAGTCGGTGAGCGTGGCGAGCTTGTTGGTCTCGGCGACTTCCTTGCGCAGCGCGATCGCCCAGGTGTTGTTTGCGGGCGACGGCGACAGCCAGACGATCTTGTTGGCGTCGTAGTCGAGCTTCTTGGCCGTTTCATAGGCCTTGGCGGCATCCTTCCAGACCGGGTCGTCGGCCTTCTCGAAGAAGAAGGCGGCGTTGCCGGTGTATTCGGGATAGATGTCGATCTCGCCGGCGGTGATCGCCTTGCGCACCACCGGCGTGCCGCCGAGCTGGATGCGGTCCGATGTCTTGATGTTGTTGGCGTTGAGGACGAGCTGGATGATGTTGCCGAGCACGCCGCCCTCGGTGTCGATCTTCGAAGAGACAACCACCTGGGCATTGGCGGAAGCCACCGTGATGCCGAGCGCCAATGCCGCGCCGGCCAGAAACTTGACTGAAAACATTGTGAAAACCCCTAGCTATGAACCGAAACGCGATGACCGCATATGAGCATGGCTTCAACGGCCAGTCGGGGCACACGGTTTCATAACAAGGGGGATCAGCGCAATATTTTTGTTCGGAAGGCCGATTTTGAGGCGACGCTGGCGATCTGCTGCCATCTGGCGGATAATGCCATAGGGTGCGGGTGGCAAACACGGAGAGCGTGTCATGGCCATACACAAAGTCGGCTACCTCATCGGAAGTCTTGCCCGGGAATCCATCAACCGCAAGCTCGCGAAGGCGCTCGTTCAACTGGCTCCTCCGGAACTTGAAATGACGGAAATCGCCTTCAGGGATCTGCCTCTTTACAGCTACGACTATGATGCGGATTTCCCGCCGGTCGCCCGGGATTTCAAAAAGGCGATCGCGTCCGTTCAGGCCGTCCTGTTCGTTACCCCGGAGTACAACCGCTCGATCCCTGGCGGATTAAAGAACGCGATCGACTGGGCGAGCCGCCCCTATGGAAAGAATTCATTCGCGCGCAAACCGTCCGCCGTCATCGGAACATCGCCGGGCGCCATCGCAACCGCTGTCGCCCAACAAAGCCTGCGCAGCGTTCTGAGCTTCTGCAACTCACCCCAGATGAATGCGCCGGAAGCCTATATCCAGTTCACGCCGGGACTGATAACGGACGACGGCGAAGTGACGGTCGAATCCACCGAGGACTTCCTGCGCAACTACATGGCTGAGTTCCATATGTTCATAGCGAGGGTGCTTCAGGTGTTGCCGCCGGACGCATAGGTTTGGCGTCAAGCCGGGCGCGCGCTCGTCACCTTCAGCGCGCCCAGCGCCACGAAGCACAGGACGGTGACCGGAAAGACTATCCAGTTCAGCATCTCCCAGCCCCAGGCGTTGTAGACCATGCCCGACATCAGTGAGGCGCAGGCGACGGAGCCGAACAGGACGAAGTCGTGGAAGCCTTGCACCTTGCCCTTTTCCGACGGCCGGTAGGTGGAGGCCACCATTGCGGTCGCGCCAATGAAGCCGAAGTTCCAACCAAGGCCCAGCAGGATCAGCGACGTCCAGAACTGCCACAGCGCCAGGCCCGACAGAGCGACAATGGCGCAGCCGATGAGCAGGATCAGGCCGGTGGTCACAATGCGTTCGGCGCCGAAGCGATGGATCAGCGAGCCGGTGAAGAAGCTTGGCGCAAACATCGCCATGACGTGCCAGGAGATGCCCAGCGTCGCGTCGGTCTCCGACAGTCCGCAGCCGACCATGGCCAGCGGTGCGCCCGTCATGACGAAGCTCATCAGCGCGTAGCTGCCGACCGCACAGAAAAGCGC
>NZ_RZPW01000520.1:0-4574 GCF_003998455.1 Mesorhizobium sp. M7A.F.Ca.CA.001.08.2.1
TTGCGGTGCAGTGCGGAGCGCTCCATGCCGATGAACTCGGCGGTTTTCGAGATGTTGCCGCCGAACCGGTTGATCTGGGCGATCAGGTAGTCCTTCTCGAACTGCTCACGCGCTTCGCGCAACGGCAGCGCCATGATGTGCTGGTCGGATTGATTCGGCGTGCGCGGCATGACATCGCCGATCTCGGCCGGCAACAGATCGGCGGTGATCGGCGCATCGACGTCGTCGCCGCGCGCCAGGATCATCAGGCGCTCGACATTGTTGCGCAGCTGGCGAACGTTGCCCGGCCAGTTGTGCGCCTGCAGCACGGCCAGCGCGTCGTCGCCGATGCGGCGCGGCTTGATGCCGGCCTGGCGGGCGATCTGCTTCATGAAGTTGTCGACGAGGTAGGGAATATCCTCTCGCCGCTCGGCCAGTCCCGGGACGATGACCGGAACCACCGCCAGGCGGTGGTAAAGATCCTCGCGGAAACGACCGTCGGCGATCATCGCTTCGAGGTTCTGCGAGGTCGAGGAGATAATGCGGACATCGACCTTGACCCGCTTGGTTCCCCCTACCCGCTCGAACTGTTGTTCGACCAGCACGCGCAGGATCTTATTCTGCGTCTCGCGCGGCATGTCGGCCACCTCGTCGATGTAGAGGATGCCGCGATGGGCCTCCTCGAGCGCGCCGACCTTGCGTTCGACGCCATTCGATTCGGTGCCGAACAGTTCGATCTCCATACGCTCGGGCGTGATGTTGGCGGCGCTCAGCGTCACGAAAGGCGCGCCCTTGCGCGCCGACAGCGTGTGGATGGCGCGCGCGGCCAGTTCTTTGCCCGAGCCAGACGGGCCGATGATCATCACGCGGCTGTTGGTCGGCGCGACGCGTTCGATGGTCTGACGCAACTGGCTCATCGCCGACGACATGCCGATCAGATCGAAGGTTTCGCCGCTGCGCAGCTTGAGGTCGGAAACCTCGCGCCGCAACTTCGAGGTCTCGAGCGCACGTTCGGCAATAAGGATCAGCCTGTCGGCCTTGAACGGTTTTTCGATGAAGTCATAGGCGCCGCGACGGATGGCGGAGACCGCCGTTTCGATGTTGCCGTGGCCGGAAATCATCACCACCGGCAAGGTCGGATGCATCGTCTTGATCTCGTCGAGCAGCGCCAGCCCGTCGAGACGCGAGCCCTGCAGCCAGATGTCGAGGAAAATCAGCCGCGGCGCGCGATCAGCTATAGCAGCGAGCGCGCTGTCGGCATCGAATGCCGTGCGGGTTTCGTGACCTTCGTCGCTCAGTATGCCCGCGACGAGTTCACGGATGTCTTCCTCGTCATCGACGATGAGAATATCAGACGCCATTACCGACCTTTTCAGTTTCTCTTTCGTTTTCCGCCCTGCTTTCGCCGCGCGGAGCCGTTGCGGCCGCAGGCGGCAGGATGATGCTGATCATCGCGCCGCGCCCATCGTGGAAGTCCGCAGGAGCATCGTGTAGTTCCAGCCTGCCACCATGGTCCTCCACGATCTTCTTGACGATAGCGAGGCCAAGTCCGGTGCCCTTCTCGCGTGTGGTCATGTAGGGCTCGAGCAGCCGTTGGCGATTCTCGCGCGGCAGGCCTTTGCCATTGTCGATGACGTCGATTCGAATCACACCATTCTGGCGCCCGGCCTGAATCCGGATTATGCCGTGCGAACCATCCTTCTGTTCCAATCCGTCGATTGCCTCGGCGGCGTTCTTGATCACATTGCCGAAAGCCTGCGCCATCAGCCGGCTGTCGAACGTGCCCTTCAGCGGCTCGCTGCCGAAGATCCGCTCGAAGGTGATGTCGGCGCGGCTGACCTCGACCAGGAACGAGGCCTCGCGCAGCGATTCGCGCAGATCTATGGCCTTCATCTCGGGCTTCGGCATGCGCGCGAAAGCCGAGAATTCGTCGACCATGCGGCCGATATCCTCGACCTGCCGGATGATGGTGTCGGTGCACTGGTCGAAAACCTCGCGGTCCTCGGTAATCACCTTGCCATAGCGGCGCTTGATGCGTTCGGCCGAGAGCTGGATCGGCGTCAGCGGGTTCTTGATCTCGTGGGCGATACGCCGCGCCACATCCGCCCAAGCCGACGAGCGCTGCGCCTGGACCAGGTCGGTGATGTCGTCAACCGTCACGACATAGGACTTTTCCTCCGAGCCGTCATCGCCGGCCTCGATGGTGATCTGAACGTTGAAGGTCCGCTCGGCGCCGGCGCGGTAGAAGGTCACCTGCTCGCGATAGACGGGTTTGCCGGACTTGCGGCCGATTTCGAAGACGCGGCCGACATGCGGCAGCACGGCGGAAAGGTTCTGCCCAAGGGCTGCGCTGGCGGATATGGCCAGCATCGCTTCGGCCGAGCGGTTGACGATGGTGACGATGCCGTAGGGATCGACGCCGATGACGCCGGCAGTAACGCCGGCAAGCACGGCTTCGGAGAAGCGTCGCCTCTCGTCGATCAGGTCCTTGGCCGACAGGATCTCGTTGCGCTGCGATTTCAGTTCGAGAAGCATCTTGTTGAACGTATCGCCGAGCGAGGCGACATCGCCGTCCGAGGGCCTGACCGGAACCGCGACGTCGAGATTGCCGGTCGCCACTTCGTCGGCGGCGCCGATGAGCTGGCGAATGGGCCGCACCAGACGGTCGGCGACCGCAATGCCGGTCCAGATCGCGGACAGGATGATGATCAGCGTCAGCGACAGATAGGGCAGCGCGAAGGCCACCTGCGAGGTGCGGCGGTTGTCTTCCAGCCCCCGATATTCATCGGTGTTGGACCTGACGATCTGGCGTGCCTTGATGACCTCGGGATCGACGAGGCGAATGGTATAGAGATAGAGCCCTTCGATCTCGCGCAGCTTGACGATGGCGCCCATGATGTTGCGCGTTTTCGGCTCGATCAGCACCGGCTTGCCGTCGGCAGCGCTGGCCACGGCGCCTTCCGGCGGCTCAGGCATGGCAAAATCCGTGTCGGTCTTGGCGCTCATGACGAAAGAGCCGTCAGGTTTGATCAGCGCCGCATGAGCCAGCGAACGGCCCACGGCTTCCTTGTTCATCAGGTCGAGAAAGCCGGTACGATCAAGGCCGTAGAGTGTGCGTGACGCATCGAGATCATAGGCCATGGACAGTGTCGTACCCTGCAGGTTGCGGGCATTTTCCTGAACATAGGCGTCGGCGATCGACAGCGACGAATTGACGATCGTCTTGGTGCGGATCTCGAACCAGCGGTCGAGGCCGATGTCGAGCGTGATCGACGCGATGATGGCCACCATGATGGCCGGAATGGCGGCAACCAGGGCGAACATGGCGACAATGCGCACATGCAGCCGCGAAGCGGCCTTGCCATGCCGGCGCGCCATCAGGATGCGGTGCACCTCACGCCCGACCAGCGCGATAAGAATCAAGACGAAAGCCGCGTTGAGGGCAATCAACGCCAGCGTCGTCGACTCGTTCGGTGTGATCGGCGTGGCGCCAACGAGGATGGTGAACGAGATCGCCGCCGTCATCAGCGCGCCGACAACCGCGATCACGCCTGGCAGCGCAAGCAGCCGGCGCCCGTCACGAGCGCCGGGTTCGCTGAAAAGCGGTTGGTTTGTGGTCGGTGCCTGCGGAGCCATGTCGCCGTCTAGTGCCATGATTGCGTCGGATGTATGCAACGCATTGTGGCGATTATGCAACAAGTGTGACCGAGACGGAAATCTTTCGCGAGCCGATCCCCTGAAAAGAGCGCGGGCTCAGATCAAAGGCTCAGCCCTGGCGCGACGATTTGTAGACGTTGACGCCAAGTTCGCGGATCTTCTTGCGCAGCGTGTTGCGGTTCAAGCCAAGCAGTTCCGCGGCCTTGATCTGGTTGCCGCGGGTTGCCGTCATTGAGGCCAGGACGAGTGGAAACTCGACCTCGGACAGGATGCGTTGATAAAGCCCGGCAGGTGGCAAATCGCCGGCAAACGAGGCGAAATAGCGTTGCAGGAAGTGCTCGACCGCCTGGCCGATCGACAAATCGTCGGGAATGAGGTTGCCGCCACCCGGCACCACGGGACGTTCGCCGGTCTTGAGCTCGGCCTCAATGATCTCGGCGGAAATCTCGTCCTGCGAATAGAGCGCGGCGAGCCTGCGAACCAGGTTTTCCAGTTCGCGCACATTGCCCGGCCACGGATAGCGCTTCATCAACTCGATGCCGCCGGAAGAAATGCGCTTGGTCTGCAGGCCTTCCATTTCGCCGAGCTTGAAGAAGTGGCGGACAAGGTCGGGCACATCCTCGGAGCGCTCACGCAGCGCGGGCAGCCGGAGCGGCACCACGTTGAGGCGATAGAACAGATCCTCGCGAAAAAGCCCCTGGTTGATCAGGGTGCGCAGATCCTTGTTGGTGGCGGCGACGATGCGCACGTCGGTCTTGATCGGCGTGCGTCCGCCAACCGTCGTGTATTCGCCCTGTTGGAGCACGCGCAGCAGGCGGGTCTGCGCCTCCATCGGCATGTCGCCGATTTCATCGAGGAACAGTGTGCCGCCTTCAGCCTGCTCGAAGCGTCCGGTCGAGCGATTCTGCGCGCCGGTGAAGGCGCCCTTCTCGTGACCG
>NZ_RZPW01000521.1:0-4569 GCF_003998455.1 Mesorhizobium sp. M7A.F.Ca.CA.001.08.2.1
GCGCCGGGTCGAGGTCGAGCCGTTCACCTCGGAAGACTTCGTCACCATCGCCGAACTGGAAGCCGCCCGTTTCGGTGTGGAGGAGGTCGACAGCTCGGACACGACAGAAGCCGCTGACAAGGCAGAGGCTGCCGACAAGGTGGAAGCGTCAATCGACTTCGACGCCATCGATGCGCTTCTGGTCGACACATCGGCTGCCCTCGATTGCCTGCCGCAGATCGCCATCAGCGATGACGCGGCAACCAAGATCCGCCTCGGCAACCCGGTCATCATCCGCGGCCGCGACGCACCGGTGGAAGCCGAAGAAGCCTGCGCCACGGCGCGCGGCAAGCTGGTCGCCATCGGTGCCATTGAGCAAGGCATGTTCAAGCCCAAGCGGGTCTTTGCCGGTTGATTCCTGTCGTCTGATGTCGAGGCGAGGACTCGCACGAGGGGAATATGGCAAAGGCTGAGACCGTGAAGACGCGGGCACCGGCGAAAACGCGGCGGCCGCCGGTCGGTGCGTCGCCCGGCACGCTGATCGCCGACCCGTCGGCGCGTCGCTCGGAACTGCGTTTGACGCTGATCTCGCCCGAAAAATTCAAGACTATCGAAAATGCCAGCATCGACGACCTCAACACCCATTGCGACAAATGGCCGGTCCTCTGGCTCGACTGCACCGGCCTCGCCAACATCCCGCTGATCGAGGAGATCGGCCGCATTTTCAGCCTGCATCCGCTGGCGCTGGAGGACGTCGTCAACACCGGCCAGCGGCCCAAGGTCGACTTCTTCGAGGACCATGCCTTCGTCGTTGTCAGGATGATCGACGATGTCACCTCGCACCGCTATGAGCAGATCGCCGTCTTCTTCGGCAGCAACTTCGTCGTTACCTTCCAGGAGCGGGAAGGCGATCCATTCGATCCGGTGCGCAAGCGTATCGAAAGTTCGGCGCCCAACCGGCTGCGCGCCCGCGGCGCCGACTATCTTGCCTATGCGCTGATCGATGCCATCGTCGACAGCTATTTTCCGCCGATCGAGGCCGCCGGTGACATGGTCGACAGCATCGAGGACCAGATGCTGCATTCGCCGCACAAACACCAGATGCGGCAGCTACATGAATTGCGGCGTGACGCCAACGTGCTGAAAGGCGTGCTGTGGCCGATGCGCGATGCGCTGGCGACGCTGATCCGCAACGATGTGCCCTATGTGAAGGCCGAGACCAAGATCTTCCTCAACGACACGCTCGACCATGCGCTCAGGCTGATCGAGCTGGTCGAGACCCAGCGCGATATGCTGACCGGCCTGATCGAGATGCACCTGTCGCTGAGCCAGGCGCGCACCAACGACGTTATCAGCTATCTCACCATCGTCTCGGTCATCTTCATGCCGCTCACCTTCCTGGTCGGCATCTGGGGCATGAATTTCGATCCGGAGTCTTCGCCCTGGAACATGCCGGAACTGAAGGCCTACTACGGCTATCCCTTGTCGCTGCTGTTCATGGCGCTTGTCGCGTTCGGGCTGATCGTCTTCTTCAAATGGAAGAAATGGCTTTGACAGGGATAAACCTGCCATTTTGCTCTGAAAAGCCGGCTTGTGAATTGGGCTGGTGTTTTCCGGGGAATTGCACTATATGCGCCGCAGCTTAGCGCTATGACGCTTTGCTTGCACCGGCCCCTGCTGGACGACATCCCGGCTGAGGGCGACCCGTTTCCTCAAACAGATAAGGAAAAACACGATGTCGATTACTGCCGAGCGCAAACAGGAATTGATGGGTGAATTCGCAACCGCCAAGGGCGATACCGGGTCTCCGGAAGTCCAGGTGGCCATCCTTTCCGAGCGCATCAAGAACCTGACCGACCATTTCAAGGACCACAAGAAGGATAACCATTCCCGCCGTGGTCTGCTTGCTCTCGTCTCCCAGCGCCGCAGCCTGCTTGATTATCTCAAGCGCAAGGACGACGCGCGCTACCAGACGCTGATCGAGAAGCTCGGTCTGCGTCGTTGACGAATTGACCGGCGGGCTTTCGAAGGAGAGCCCGCCGGTCGCGCATTCTGCCAGTCGTATCGACTGGCCAGACCCGGTTTCGATCGTGCAGAGGGCACTCGAAACCGCCCATGGACGGTCATGGGGCAGGATTGCAGGACGCTCGCGCGCGCACCGCGCCGAAATCACCCGAGCCTCCCGTTGTCTTGCCCGTGGCTGCCCGAGAAAGGAAGCCAGGGAAAGGGCATCTCCGCGCACCGTGAAACGGCGCGGCCCTTTCCTCATATTAAGGACAAGAGATGTTCAATCACCACAAAGTGGAAATCGAATGGGGCGGTCGTCCGCTCATCCTCGAAACCGGCAAGATCGCGCGCCAGGCTGATGGCGCGGTGCTCGCCACCTACGGCGAGACCAAGGTCCTCGCCACCGTCGTTTCGATGAAGGAGCCGAAGCCCGGCCTCGATTTCTTCCCGCTGACCGTCAACTACCAGGAAAAGACCTACGCCGCCGGCAAGATCCCGGGTGGCTATTTCAAGCGTGAAGGCCGTCCGAGCGAGAAGGAAACGCTGGTTTCCCGCCTCATCGACCGGCCGATCCGCCCGCTCTTCGCCTCCGGCTACAAGAACGACACCCAGATCGTCGTCACCGTCGTCCAGCATGATCTCGAGAACGATCCCGACATCCTGTCGATCGTTGCCACTTCGGCCGCCCTGACGCTCTCCGGCGTTCCCTTCATGGGCCCGGTCGGCGGCGCCCGCGTCGGCTACATCAACGGCGAATACGTTCTGAACCCGCATGTCGACGAGATGCAGGAATCCAAGCTCGACCTCGTTGTCGCCGGCACCGCCGACGCTGTGCTGATGGTTGAGTCCGAAGCCAAGGAATTGGGCGAAGAGCTGATGCTCGGCGCCGTCATGTTCGGCCACAAGGGCTTCCAGCCGGTCATCGACGCCATCATCAAGCTGGCCGAAGTCGCCGCCAAGGAGCCGCGCGACTTCACCGCGCCGGACTATTCCGCGCTTGAAGCCGAGATGCTGAAGATCGTCGGCGACGAACTCAGCAATGCCTACAAGAACGTCGACAAGCAGAAGCGTTACGCCGCCGTCGACGCCGTCAAGGCGAAGGTCAAGGCAGCGTTTGCCCCGGCCGAAGGCGAAGATGCCAAGTACACTTCCGAGCAGATCGGTTCGGTATTCAAGGAACTCCAGGCCAAGGTCGTGCGCTGGAACATCCTCGACACCGGTTCGCGCATCGATGGGCGTGACCTCAAGACGGTCCGCAAGATCGTCTCCGAAGTCGGCGTCCTGCCGCGCACCCACGGTTCGGCGCTGTTCACCCGCGGCGAGACCCAGGCGCTGGTCGTTGCCACGCTCGGCACCGGCGAGGATGAGCAGTATGTTGATTCGCTGACCGGCATGTACAAGGAGAAGTTCCTCCTTCACTACAACTTCCCTCCCTATTCCGTCGGCGAGACCGGCCGCATGGGTTCGCCGGGTCGCCGCGAAATCGGCCATGGCAAGCTCGCCTGGCGCGCCATTCGCCCGATGCTGCCGAGCGCCGACCAGTTCCCCTACACGCTGCGTGTCGTCTCGGAGATCACCGAGTCCAACGGTTCGTCGTCGATGGCCACCGTCTGCGGCACCTCGCTGGCGCTGATGGATGCCGGCGTGCCGCTGGCCAAGCCCGTCGCCGGTATCGCCATGGGCCTGATCAAGGAAGGCGAGCGTTTCGCCGTTCTATCCGACATCCTCGGTGACGAGGATCACCTCGGCGACATGGACTTCAAGGTCGCCGGCACCGCCAACGGCATCACCTCGCTGCAGATGGATATCAAGATCGAAGGCATCACCGAGGAGATCATGAAGATCGCGCTGGACCAGGCCAAGGATGGCCGCCAGCACATCCTCGGCGAGATGGCGCATGCTCTGACCGGCGCGCGTTCGGAACTGGGTGAGTTCGCACCGCGCATCGAAGTGATGCACATCCCGACCGACAAGATTCGTGACGTGATCGGCTCGGGCGGCAAGGTGATCCGCGAGATCGTCGAAAAGACCGGCGCCAAGATCAACATCGAGGACGACGGCACGGTCAAGATCGCTTCGTCCAATGCCAAGGAGATCGAGGCGGCGAAGAAGTGGATCCACACCATCGTCGCCGAGCCGGAAGTCGGCGAGATCTACGAAGGTACGGTCGTCAAGACCGCGGACTTCGGCGCTTTCGTCAACTTCTTCGGCCCGCGTGACGGCCTCGTCCACATCTCGCAGCTTGCCAACGACCGGGTCGCCAAGACCTCGGACGTGGTCAAGGAAGGCGACAAGGTCTGGGTCAAGCTGATGGGCTTCGACGAGCGCGGCAAGGTCCGCCTGTCGATGAAGGTCGTCGACCAGGCCACCGGCAAGGAACTCGCCCGCGACAAGAAGACCGAAGGCGAAGAAAACGCCGCCTGATTGGTCTGAGATCTTGAATCGAAACGGGCGCGGCTTATGTCGCGCCCGTTTTCATTTTCAGCCTGGGTTTCAAAGCGCTTAGACAAGTCGAGATCGAACAATGTCCGCCGAGCCGTTGAAGACGCTTTTCCATCCCTTCGAGGCGGAGGCTGTTCCCTG
>NZ_RZPW01000522.1:0-4566 GCF_003998455.1 Mesorhizobium sp. M7A.F.Ca.CA.001.08.2.1
CTGCATCGGCAGCGTCGTCGAGGCGCGGCCGGCGCCAGCGGTGAAGAAGGCGATGATGAACTCGTCGACCGAGAGCGTGAAGGCGAGCAGCGCCCCTGCAATCACCGCCGGCGCGATGACCGGCAATGTCACCCGCCGGAAGGTGGTGAGCGCGGAGGCGCCGAGATCGGCGGAGGCCTCGACGATCGACCAGTCGAAACTCTTCAGCCGCGCGCGCACCACCGAGCAGACGAAGGCGAGGTTGAAGACGACATGGGCGAGGATGATGGTGTGCAGGCCCATGGTTAGATTGAGCATGGAGAAGAACGAGAGCAGCGCGATCGCCAGCACGATGTCGGGAATGATCATCGGTGCGAAAATCAGCGCTTCGAGAGCCTTGCCGTATTGCCGGCGCATCTCGATGCCGATCGCCAGCAGCGTGCCGAGCAGAGTGGCGATCGCGGTCGAGACCAGCGCCACGATCAGCGTGTTGAGGGCCGCGGACAGGATCGCCGAATTGCCGGCCAGCGAGGCGTACCATTTCAGGGAGAAGCCCGACCACGCCGTCGGCAGCCCGCCTTCGTTGAAGGACAGCGCCACCAGCACGGCGATCGGGATGTAGAGGAAAGCGAAGACCAGGCTGAGCACGAGCCAGAGCGTGCGCCGCGTGGCAGGGGAGCGCTCAGCCATCGGTGTCTCCGCCGGCTTGCGTGACGTGACCCGAGGCGCGATTGGCGGCCAGCGCTTGCGCCATCAGTACCAGAAGCATGATGGCAATCAGCGCCATCGCCAGTGCCGCCCCGAAAGGCCAGTCGTTGGCGGTCAGGAACTGGTCGTAGACGAGGTTGCCGATCATCTGGAAGCGGCCGCCGCCGAGCAGCGCGGGCGTGACGAAATTACCGATCGACAGCACGAAGACGAAGACCGCGCCGGCGGCGATGCCCGGTACGGTCAGCGGCAGGATGACACGACGGAACGTGGTGGCTGCCGAAGCGCCGAGATCACGCGAGGCCTCGGCGAGTTCCGGGTTGAGCCGCGACAGCGGCGCGTAGCAGGCGAGGATGACGAAGGGCAGGTAGTTATAGACCAGGCCGGCGATAACCGCGCCTTCGGTGTAGAGCATCGACGGCGGCTCGCCGGTGTAGCCGAACCAGCGCAGCAGCTGGGTAATCAGGCCTTCGCGGTTGAGCAGCACGATCCAGGCATAGGTGCGGATCAGATAGTTGGACCAGAACGGCAGCACGGCGACGAACAGGAACACTGGCTGCCACCGGCGCGGTGCCGCCGATATCGCGTAGGCGGCGGCATAGCCGATCACCACAGCGATTAGGGTCGCGGTGCCGGCGATGCGCGCCGAATTGAGGAAGATGCCGGCATAGAGCGGGTCGAAGACCAGGCCGAAATTCTCCAGCGTGAAGGTGTATTCGATGCCGCCATAGATGCCACGCCGGAAGAAGGCGAGCGCCAGTACCAGCGCGCACGGCACCACCATCAAGGCCGCGAGCCAGGCCAGCGCCGGGGCCATCAGCAAGGAGGAACGAAGTCTGGTTGAGGACACGATTGGGTACCGCATTCAGCGGCCGACGGCGGAAACCCGCCGTCGGCCGTGGTCTCTGATGTGCCGCCGCTTACTGCGCAGCCTTGATCTCGCTGACGATCTTCGAATAGTCGCGCTGGGCGTCGCCGACGTCACGCAACTGCTCGAACTTGACGAGATCGGCCACCGGCATCGCCATGTTGGGGAATTTTGCCAGGAAATCGGCCGGCAGGCTTTCCATCGCCGGCTTGTTCGGCACCTTGTAGTCGATGTTCTGCGCCGCCCAGGCGTGGTTCTTGGCGTCGAGCATGAAGTTGATGAACTGGAAGGCGGCGTCCTTGTTGGCGGAGGCCTTCATCACCACCATCGTGTCGACCCAGAGGTCCGAACCTTCCTTGGGAATGACGTATTTGATCTCCGGCTTTTCGGCGATGCCGTAATTGCACCAGCCGTCCCAGGCCTGCACCATCAGTGCCTCGCCGGACACCAGCTTGGAATAGAAGGTGGTGTCGTCATAGGCGAGCAGGGTCTTCTTGGCCGAGATCAGCAGATCCTTGACCTCGGCCATCTTGGCCGGATCGGTTTCGTTGACCGAATAGCCCTTGTCGAGCTGGCCGGCGGCCAGCAGCCAGCGGTCGGTCGCCAGCATGGTGGTCTTGCCCTTCAATTCGTCGGAGGGCGCGAGCAGGTCGCTCCAGCTGGCCGGTGCGACCTTCATCAGATCCGAGCGATAGCAGAGGCCGGTGGTGCCCCAGGTGTAGGGCACCGAGAAGGCATTGCCGACATCGTGCGGCAGCTTGGCTGCTTCCGGATAGAGGTTGGCGAGGTTGGGGATCTTGGCGTGGTCGATCGGCTCGGTCAGGCCGAGCTTGTTCAGCACCTCGGCGAAGGGTGAGGAGACAAAGACCACGTCATAGCCTTTGCCGCCGGCGGCGATCAGCTTGCCCATGATCTCTTCATTGGTGGCATGCACCACCACTTCGCCCGAAACGCCGGTTGCGGTCTTGAAGGTGGCCATGGCGTCGGGTGCCATGTAGCCGTCCCAGTTCGAAATGACGAGGTCGGCAGCCGTCGCCGGCGCGGACAGCGCCAAGGCCAGGCCAAGTGCGATCGAAGATGTTTTCAGCGCACGGCGCCGCAGGCTGGTAGCGGTCATGACAGACTCCCATTCGGTTGATCGTCGAATTTCATTCGCCGGACCAACGCTTGCGACCCTTGCCGCTGCCTCGATCCTGTTCCCTCGGTCTTTTTCTCGCCGATTGTGTTGACAGTACTATTGCAGAAAAAAGTACGTCAATCCATAATTTGCCAAACGACCGAGGAAACTGGCCGATTGCGTCCGTTCGGGCGATCGGTCAAATCAATGCGGTCATCCGTTTTCCGCTGGACCAGCCATGCAAGCCGCAGCCAGACGACCCCGCACCAACCATCTTGATCTGGCGCAGCGCATCCTGGATGTCGCGCGCCAGCGCGGCTTCGAGCCCGGTGCACGCTTGCCCGAGCAGCAGATCGCGTCGCTGTGCAATGTCTCGCGCACGCCGGTGCGGGCGGCACTCGGCCTGCTCGCGGAACGGGGCGTCGTGCGCTGGGAGGCTGACACCGGTTATCATCTGGCCATCGACCTCACCGCGCAGGCTTCGGTCGCCACGGAATTGCCCGCTGCCGAGGAGGACGAGTTGGCCGAGGCGATCCTGCGCGACCGCTCGGCGCGGCGACTGGACCAGACGGTGACCGTCGCGGGATTGATGCGGCGCTACAGTGCCGAGCGCAAGACGGTATTAAAAGCGTTGAACAAACTGACCGAAGAGAATCTGCTGGATCGTGCGCCTGGCCAGTCCTGGCTGTTTCGGCGCACGCCCGACGATCCGGAAGCGCAAGGCGACAGCTACGAGTTCCGCTTGCTGCTCGAGCCCGCGGCCATCCTGACGCCCGGCTTCAGGCTAGACGGCGCGCGGGCGGCGACGTTGCGCCAGGCTATGGAAGCGCTGGTGACGCTGCCGGACGCCGCCTTCGACACACGCGAGTTCCAGCGGCTGGACATCGATTTTCACGGCATGCTCGCCGAGGGCAGCGCCAACCGCTTCATCGCCGACGCGCTCGCCGATCACCTCAGGCTGCGCCGGCTGCCGGGCATCTATACCGGCGTCAACGTCTTCCGATTGCGGCAATCGCTGCGCGAACACCTTGTCATACTCGACCATCTTGAAAGCCTGCAGTATGAGGTGGCTGCCGATCTGCTTCGCATTCATCTGCGGCTCTCCCGCAACCAGCGACCGCAAGCGGCCAGCCGCGGGGCTCCCGCGCTGTTCGGCACGATCAGCCGGCCGGAATGACGAGGATTAATTGACGCGTAAAGCCAGCCCGACCATCGCGCTGTTTCCCGAAGCAAGCTTCGGCGCGGCGTTGAATTGCGTCGGCATCGCGCAGGCGCTGCGTGCGAAAGGCGCCCGGCCCGTCTTCATCTGCCATGCCGGTTTCTCCGGCGTCTTTGCCGATTATGGTTTTCAGGAATACCAGCTGCCAACCGACGAGCCGCTGAGCGAGAGCCAACGCCAGAGCTACTGGCAGGCTTTCGTGCGCCGGCACCTGCCGCATTTCAGGCTGAGCCCGATCGACCAGCTTGAGACCTATGTCGCTCCGACCTGGCAGGCCATCGTCGACACCGCGGTCAATGCCGAGGCGCCGCTGCGCCAATTGCTGGCACGGCTCAAGCCGGATGCCGTGGTGCTCGACAATGTCATCATGTTCCCGGCGATCGCCGCCGCCGGCTGTCCGTGGGTGCGCGTCGTCTCCTGCGCCGAGACCGAGCTGCCGGACGCCAATGTGCCGCCCTATCTGTCGGGGCTTGGGGTGGACGACCCGCAACGTGCGGCGTTCGAGGCCAGGTATCTGGCGGCTTGCGCGCCGGCGCATGACCGCTTCAACCGCTTTCGGGCGGATGCCGGACTGGGGCCGCTGCCGAAGGGTCAGTTCCTCGAGACGTCGCCCGATCTCAACCTGCTGCTGACGCCGACGATCGTGCGCCGCGAGCGTGCCGAGCCGCTCGACCC
>NZ_RZPW01000523.1:0-4566 GCF_003998455.1 Mesorhizobium sp. M7A.F.Ca.CA.001.08.2.1
GCAGGTCGTCGCGCGAAAAAGCGGCGTTGGCCAGTTCGCCATCGCAATCGCTCCAGTCGCGGAATTTTTCGATCATCCAGGCTGCCAGTCCGACCGGCGAATCCGTCAGTCCATAGGCAAGCGTTTGCGGACGCGTCGCTTGAATGTGGGCATAGGCGCCATGAAGATCCGCCCATCCGGCTTTCCGTTCCAGGAAGGTGCGTTCTTCCGGCGTCAAGTCGCCGTCCGGACTTGCATCGTGAGGCGGTGAGAATGAGCCGGGGATGAAATTCAGATGCACGCCAGCGAGACTGCCTGGATGCGCGTGCGCCAGACAGGTCGACACGCTGGCGCCCAGATCGCCTCCCTGAGCGAGATATCGCTCGTAGCCGAGACGGCTCATCAGCTCGGCCCAAAGGTCGGCGACGGCGAACAGGTTGAAACCTGGCCTGGTCGGCCGGCTCGAAAAGCCGTAGCCGGGAATCGATGGGACCACGACATTGAAGGCGTCCTCCTGCCTTCCGCCATGCGAAAGCGGGTCGGTCAGGAGCGGGATCAGCCTGTGAAATTCGAAGACGCTGCCTGGCCAGCCATGGGTGAGTATGATCGTTCTGCCGGTCGCAACAGCGGCGCGTGCATGGACGAAATGGATGGTTTCGCCGCCGATATCCGTCTGGTAGTGCGGATGGATGTTCCAGGCGGCTTCATGCTTGCGCCAGTCGAAGCCGGTACGCCAGTACTGCATAAGCCGGCTCAGTTCCTCGTATTCCGTTCCCTGCGCCCAGCCTATTGCCTGCAACTGGTCCGGCTCGCGCCAGGTCGAGATGCGCTTCTTCAAATCGTCGATTTCAGACTGGGCAATCTCGATGGTGAAGGGGCGAATTTTCATGGAGCCCTCTGCTCGCCGGCCATGAGGTTACGGGCGGCGATAAAGTCGCGACGTTGCTGCCGGTTCGCGCGAAGCACTTCCGTCGACGCTTCTATCGAGACCGGCGAGAATCGCAGGTGCGCGCCGACCGGCGCTTGCGCCAGCCGCCAGAGGTCGGCTTCGATCACCGTAGCGATCTTCGGATAGCCGCCGCACGTGTTGGCATCGGCCAGCTGGATGATCGGCTGGCCGGACGGCGGCACCTGGACGGTGCCCGGGACGATCCCGTGCGACAGCAATTCCAGCGGCGAGAGGAGGGAAAGCGTCTCCCCGGAAAGGCGATATCCCATGCGGTTGGCGTCGTTGGTGATGCGCCATTCGCTGCCGGTGAAAGCCGCCTGGGCCTCCGGCGTGAAGGCGTCGAACTCGGCGGCCGGCAGAACCCGCAATTCGATTGCCGAGGCCGCGCCGTCCGCCGCGCCCCGTCGCTCCTCCAGCGCTGCGCCGATGCCGCCCGCGGGAAGCCGGCATTGCGCAGGGTTGAGCGCAAGCCGGTCGCCGCGCGACAGGCCGCGTCCGGCGAGCCCGCCGAAACCGCCTTTCACATCTGTGGCGCGCGAGCCCATGACGGGCGGCAGATCGAGCCCACCGGCGAAGGCGATATAGGAACGCGCACCGATGCGCGGGGCTTCGAGGACAAGGGTCTCGCCGGCGCGGATCGTCGTGGCCCACCAGGGCGGGCAGGGCCGATCGCCGACGCTGACGGCGCAATCCGCGCCGGTGACGGCGACGGCGGTGTCGATGTGCACGCGCAGCCGGAACGGATGAAGCGCCACCTCGATCCCGGCAGCCGAGGGGTCATTGCCCAGCATGAGATTGGCGATCGCCAGCGCCTGCCTGTCCATGGCGCCGCCATGGCTGACCCCCAGCGCCAGATGACCGGGCCGCCCGAGATCTTGGACCGTGTTCGGCAGGCCGGTGGTGAGGATCTCGATCATGCCTCGATCCCTGCGATTGCGAATCGGATTTTGTCTCCGGGCCGGAGCAGCACGGGCAATTCCGCTTCGGCCTTGAACAGCTTCACGTCGGTATGGCCGATGATGTGCCATCCGGACGGCGCAGTCATCGGCATGATACCCGCCTGCGCGCCACCAATGATGACGGCGCCCTCAGCGACTTTGAGGCGAGGCGTGCTGCGCCTTGCCCAGGCAAGCAGCGGGTCGAGACCGGACAGATAGGGAAAGCCCGGCATGGCGCCGATGGCGGCGACGGTGTAGGTGGCCGCCGCGTGGTGCCTGACGGTCTCGTCGACAGACAGGCCGCAATGTGCGGCCCAACCGGCGAGATCCTCGCCACGCGCGCCGCCATAGTGAACGGGAATGGTATGATGCGTGCCGGTCACCGGGTGGGCATCGGTGGCGGACCAGAGCGACATCAGCTGATCTCCGACGCTGTGGGCGTCCGTGGCGAGGGGATCAAACACTACCAGCAGGTTGTTCATGCCGGGAACGGCCTCGCACACCCCTTCGAGGGTCAACGCGGCGTTCGCTACCGCCCAGACCAGTTCCTGGGTGGTATCATTAAAGGCCCCCTGCGCGCCATCGAGCAGCAGCGCGCCCGATCCCGCAAGGCTGATGTGGGGGGTGCCGACAACCATGGGCGGTCAGTCCTTCACCGGCACCGTATAGTTCAGGATCAGGCGACCGCCATCGGGATAGATGGTCTGGCCAACGATGTAGGAAGCGTCGTCGCTGGCCAGGAAGGATGCGACGCTGGCGATCTCCGAAGGTTCGCCACAGCGGCCGCTCGGCGTGCGCGACAGGATAGTCTTGCGCTGCGCTTCGCTGGCCATGACAGAGCTCTTGACCATGTCGGTCAGGATGGTGCCGGGGCCGATGGCATTGACGCGGATATTGTGCGGGATCAATCCGACGGCCATCACCGCCGTCAATTGCTTGATGCCGCCCTTGGACACGGCATAGGCGACGGAATTGGGAATGGCCAGAATGGCATTAATCGACGACATGTTGATAATCGAGCCGCCGCGTCCCTGCGCGATCATGGCCCTTGCCGCGGCCTGTCCGAGTAGGAAGGGAGCCTTGAGATTGACGCGCTGAACCAGGTCGAAGGCTTCCTCGGGGAAGTCGACGAAATCGTCCAGATGGATGATGCCGGCATTGTTGATGAGGACGTCGACACCGCCGAATCGCTCTGTGGCCTTGGCAACAACATCGGCTGCCATTTCCTGCGTGCATTCGGAGAGATCCGCCGATAGCCAGGCGGCACGCTCACCCAGACGTTCGGCATGCTCGCGCCCGCGATCGGCCTGCACGTCGACAAGCACCACCTTGGCGCCATCGGCATGAAAGCGCTCGGCGCAGGCAAGGCCTAGCCCTTGTGCCGCCCCGGTGACGATCACGACTTTTCCTGCGTGCTTCACAACCAATTCCCTTTTTACAATCATGGCGTTTGTGGATATGTTATCCAATCTATCTTGAACTTTGCCGCCATTGCAAGCCCGGACGGGTGGGCTTTGCGGTCACGTTTGCCCAAGCGGCGGCGTTTATGAGCTGCTTTGGCTTTTTTCTGCCAACCATTGCAAGTCGGTTGACTCCACTGAATTAATTGTGATTGGATACTATATTCATAAAAGTGCCAAGGACGGGGAGTGCAGACGATGGCGGATGGATTACAGGAAAGCGAACTGATCGACGCGTTCCGCGTTCTGGCTACGCCGTTGATCAGCGACAATCTCGCCCGTGTCCCCGGGGCTGTCGGATTGCGGCCATTTCACCGGGTAGGCGGCGTCATGGCGGGGAGGGCGCTGACGGTCAGGACCCGCCCCGGCGACAACCAGTTCATCCATCGTGCGCTCGATCTGTTGCAGCCCGGCGATGTCATTGTCGTCGATGGCGGTGGCTATGAGGGGCGCGCGCTGGTCGGCGAGATCATGACAAGTGTCGCGGCGTCGCGCGGTGCCGCAGGCATTGTCATCGACGGCGCCATTCGCGATGCCGGTGCCATCGGCCGCAATCCGTTTCCATGCTTCGCACGGTCGGCCATCCATCTCGGACCTTACAAGGATGGTCCGGGAGCCATAAATGTTCCCGTCTGCATAGGCGGCATGGTCGTCGGTCCTGGCGACATCGTCGTGGGTGACGAGGATGGCGTCGTGGCATTTCCAATCGACGGTGCCGCGGCCTTGCTGGCCGCCGTCAGGGCGCAAGAGGCCCGCGAGGCCGAGATTATGCAGAGCATCCGGGAGAACCGCTACCAGGGAGCCTATGCCCGGGCTGCCGGCGGCAGTCACTGATCGGCGGATCAGGAGCCTGCCGGTGACAATCGCATGGCCGGCTGGCGATCTTGCTCAACATAACCGCTCCGCAGCTAACCGAGGGGCGAAACAATGCATTTCGGGCACGCCGCCTGGATGCGCCAACAGGGGAAATGGAGAGAATTAATGGTTGTTTCCTTCAAGAGGCTTGCCAAGAGGCTTGCTTGCGCCACCGCCCTTGCCGGGCTGGCTATGACCACGATGGCCGCGGCTGCCGACATCAAGATCGGCATCGTGGCCCCCATGACTGGCCAACTGGCCAGTGAAGGGCAGGATATGGAGAACGCCGTGAAGATGGCGATCGATGCCGTCAACGCCAAGGGCGGCGTCAACGGCGACAAGATCACCACCACAACCGCCGACGACGCCTGCGATCCCCAGCAGG
>NZ_RZPW01000524.1:0-4558 GCF_003998455.1 Mesorhizobium sp. M7A.F.Ca.CA.001.08.2.1
GTCGTTGCCCATCCTGGCCGTGCCAACCGGATGATAGACGGTAAGAGCCTCGGCACGCAGATAGGCGAGAATCTCGTCATCGGTGTTCACGTCGGGCCCAGGCAGGATTTCCGGTCCGCGGATGCCGCCAAAAACCGGCGAAGCCAGGATCGAACGCGCGACCTTTATGCCCTCGACGAGGGTCAGGGCATCCTGTTCGTCACTGAAGAAGCGATGGTCTATGAGCATATTGCGGCGGGTGCCGTCGCGTTGAAGCGTGATTTCGCCGACGCTCCCGGGTCTCAACACACAGGTGTGCACGGCATAGCCGTGGCCATATTCGACGAGCCGACCGCGATGGCTGCGATAGCCCGGCACGAAGTGGAACTGAATGTCGGGTATGCTCCCGGCATACTTCGTCCTGGCAAAGCCGCCGGCTTCGACATAGTTGGTCGTCAGCATGCCTTTGCGCCGGGCGAAATACTGGAACGGCGCCGCCAGCATCGCCGGAAGATTGGCAAGTGAAAGGCCGAGCGTCTTGCGGCTGTTCGATCGCACCGTGATCATGCCATCGACATGGTCGCGCAAGTTCTTACCGACGCCTGGCAGGTTCGCGACCGGTTTAATCCCCGCTGCTTTCAGCTCCCCGGCCGGGCCGACGCCGGAAGCAAGCAGAATGCGCGGCGATCCGATCGCACCCGCGCTGAGGACGACCTCCGCTCGGCACCCCAACCGTTGGGTTGCGCCTTCCCTGATCACGTTGACGCCGGTGACGCGCTCACGCTCAATCGCCAGATCAAGAACCTCGACGCCTGACAATATCCGTAGATTCGAGCGGCCGAGAATCGGCCGGACAAAGGCGCTGTAGGCCGAGAAGCGCTCGCCTCTGTTCTGGGTGACGTTGTAGATGCCGAGGCCGAGTTGGCCACCGGCATTGAAGTCGCGGTTCTCGGGCAGGCCTACGCCTCTGCCCGCCTCAACCCACAGGCTGGATACCACGTTGGGATCGCGCGGATTGTCGACCAGCAATTCGCCGTCGAATCCATGATAGGCGGGGCTCTGCAACAGGCAGTTCCGCTCCAATTTCTTGAAGACCGGCAGGACATCGGCATAGGACCACCCGGCGCAGCCAAGCGCTGCCCATTCATCGTAGTCCTGCGCGGCGCCACGAATATAGACCATCGAGTTGATCGAACTCGACCCGCCAAGAACCTTGCCGCGGTTGACCGGTATGCGGCGGTTGTTGAGCAGCGGCTGCGGCACGCCCTTGTAGCCGTAGTCGAAGTTCGGATTGCCGTAGAGCGAGAGAATGCCGGCCGGCACGCGCACCCTGGTGCGGTCGTCGCTGCCGCCCGCCTCGATCAGGCAGACACGAACTGCCGGGTCTGCGCTCAGCCTGTTTGCCAAGACACAGCCGGCCGAGCCCGCGCCAATGACGATATAGTCAAATTCCGCCGCCTCGATGCTCATGCCTTGCCCGTTTCGTCATCCACACCGAAGACTGCCGATGTCTGTTTCATGCATGTCGTCTGCCCAAAACCGAGGTCACTTTTGAGCGACATGCATTAGTGCTCGTCGTCTTCGTCGTTCTTCAGGAGCTCGAGGATCTCCCGCTTCATGGCGATGAAGTTCGGCTCCATGACCAGATCCATGCTGCGTGGACGCGGGAGGCCTACGCGGATTTCCTTCTTGATCTGACCGGGCCGGCCGGACATGACGAGCACCCTGTCCGCCAGCAGGATCGCTTCATCGATGTCATGGGTAACGAATAGGACCGTCTTCTTGGAATGATCCCAGATCCTCAGCAAAAGCTTCTGCATGCTGTGACGGGTTTGGCTGTCGAGCGCTCCAAAAGGCTCATCCATCAGCAGCACGTCCGGATCATTGGCGAGCGCGCGCGCAATCGCAACGCGCTGCTTCATGCCGCCCGACAGCTGAGACGGGTAATGGTTGGCGAACTTTGCCAGACCGACCTCGTGGAGAAAATGCTCGACAATGACCCTGCGCTCGGCCGGCGCAATGCCCTTCCGCTTCGGGCCATATTCGACGTTCTGCGCCACCGTAAGCCAGGGAAACAGCGTATATGCCTGAAACACCATGCCGCGATCCGGGCCCGGCTCGGTAACAGGCTTGCCGCCGACTACGATCATGCCGCCGGTCCGCTCCTCAAGACCGGCGACGAGATAAAGCAGGCTCGACTTGCCGCAGCCGGATGGGCCGACGATCACACAGAATTCGTTGGGCACGACGTGAAAGGAAATGCCATCCAGCGCCAGCACCGCATTGTCACCCTTGCCGTAGCGCAGGACCACATTGTCGATGCCTATGTCGGAACTCTTTGGTTTCGTCGTAAGATTCAGGGCGTCCATGTGTGCGTGTTCCTCAATTGGCCCAGGGAGCGACGAGGCGGCGGATGCCCCGGAACAATTGGTCGGTGCAAAGACCAAGGATGCCGATCATGGCGATGGCCATGAAGATCACGTCGACCTGAAAGCCGCGCATGGCTTTGAGCGAGATGTAGCCAAGTCCGCTGCGGGCGGCGACGAGTTCGGCCACGACGAGATAGGTCCAGGCCCAGCCCATGGTGACGCGCAGCACATCCAGCACGCTCGGAAGCGTGGCCGGAAAGACGATGTGGAAGACCGTGTCGCCTCGTTTCGTGCCGAGCGTATAGGCTGCGTTGACAAGGTCGCGCTGGACGCTGCGAGCGCTGTCGGCGATCATGACGAGTTGCTGGAAGAAGACGCCGAAGACGATGACGGCAACGCGCTGCTCGATGCCGATGCCGATCCACAGGATGAAAAGCGGCACGAAGGACGTCACCGGCAGATAGCGTATGAAATTGACCAACGGTTCGAGAACGGCCTGGACGATGCGATAGGTGCCCATCGTCAATCCAAGCGGCACCGCAACGATGCTCGAAAGGACGAAGCCGATCAACACCACCTGGACGCTGGCGAAAACATGCTCCCACAACGACCCGTCAAGCGCCATGCTGATGGTGGTGGACAACACGGATTCGGGGCGAGGCAGGAACATTTCCTTGACCGCTCCGGAATAGGTCAGCGCGAACCAGCCGCCGATGACGGCGATCCAGACCATGAAGCCGAGCGTAATGGAGAGAGAGCGCGGCACAGCCCGAAACGGTGTGGCGATGACTTTCAGGACGGATCGACCGGCCTGACCTTCTTCAACTCTCGCGGTCACGCCATTGCTGACCAGAGAGCTCGTGTTCGGTGCTAGTGTCACGGGATACCCTTTTGGGCCGCTTGGACCGGAGGCGCGAGGTCCGCCTCCGGTTCAGCCAAATCACTTTGCAAGGTCAAATTACTTCGCAGGCCAAGCTACTTTGCAAGGCCAAGCTACTTCCAAGGCCAAGCTACTTTCCAAGGCCAAGCTACTTTCCAAGGAAGGATGTATCGACGAGGTCGTCATACTTGACGTCCATTTTGAGCTTGCCGAAGCCGCCCCAGATATCGCCGCCCAGCTTGATCAGCTTGCCGGCTTCGCCAGTCTCGCCACCGGCGAAGAATTCGGCATTGCGCTGCTTACCGTAGAAGTTCACGCCAGCGGCCGAGGAAGCAAAGTCCTTCGGATCCTTCAGCCAGCCGCCGACGCCTTTGGCCATCACCTCATACGCCTTCTCAGGATTCTCCTTGATGAACTCGTTGGCCTTGTAGAGGCCCTTCACCAGCGCCTCGACATCTCCGGGGTTCTTCGTGATGTAGTCGCAGTTGAGCGCCACCACATCGACGATCAAGCCGGGTGTCTTGGAGGAGTCGATCAGCACCTGTCCCTTGTTTTCCTTCTTGGCCAGCGTCAGATGCGGTTCCCAGGTGACGGCAACGGGAATGCGGTCGGCCATGAAGGCGGCGGCGGCATCGTCTGCCGTCATGTTGGTGATCTTCACATCGGCCTGGGTGAGACCGGCCTGCTTGAGCAGGATATTGAACCAGAACTGCGACACTGAACCCTGGTTCAGCGCTACGTCCATGCCTTTGAGGTCGGCGATGCTCTTGACCCCGCTGGGCGCGAGCACGCCATCGCCGCCATGGCTGTCATCCAGCGCATAGACCGACTTGAAGCAAACATCCTTCGAACGATACTTCATGATCTCGTCGACGGTCGAGGCGCTGCCGTCGAGCTCGCCGGCGGCAACAGCCGCCATATACAGCGATGCTTCCTCGATGATTTCAAGCGAGACATCGAGCCCACCTTCCTTGAAGTAGCCCATGTCACGGGCAAGGAAGAGCGGTCCGTACCCCACCCAGGTCGTCATGCCCAGTTTCAAGCTGCCAGCTTCGGCGTGGAGGCTCACCGATATGGCGCTGAGCGCAATGCCGGCCACCAGCGCGGCCCGGCGAAACTTCGAGAGTATTGTCGTCATCACGTTCCCCTGGTTTGCTGAAGTCGGGCGTTATCCCGGCCCGAACGAAACCCGCTCCGGAGGCATCGCCGAAGCCTGTCGCCTGACGTTCTTTTCTTGTTTTCTTTCAGCCGATGGCGGAGCAAAGCACGTTGGGTGCGCTGCACAAATTATGATTTTCAGTAGTTCGGCTTAGGCTGGACCTAACCAGAC
>NZ_RZPW01000525.1:0-4555 GCF_003998455.1 Mesorhizobium sp. M7A.F.Ca.CA.001.08.2.1
CGTAGGCGCCGTTCTCATAACGGCTGGAAAACGTTGATTTCGCTATCGAAAGTCCAAGGAACGACACCGTATACTCGCCCTTGAACGACTGCGGCGAGGCAGCAGACGCGGCGGACGGCAAGGCTGCGGCAAGCATGGCGGCAAAGGCATGTGACGAACGAAGCATGGCGGGATCGGGTCCTTGATTTTCGGCCGGAGGCGGGCAACTCCGGTCTGGCATGTCCCTATGAGACCGCTTATAGGATGAATTCCGGCCTTAATATGAAAATGCCGGGCGCGCCGTGGGCAATGCAGGAGCTTGACGCCTCGGCGAAATGCAACTATGGAACGCCAACTTTTTCCATAAGGCCGCCTGACCAGAACCGCGCGCCACCCGGCGTGGGCTTGAGTGTTTGGCAGACCCCGAGAACTGAAGGTTAGAACAATGTCCCGCACCTGCGAACTCACTGCCAAGGCAGTCATGTCCGGCAACAATGTGAGCCACGCCAACAACAAGACCAAGCGTCGCTTCCTGCCGAACCTCGTCAATGTGACGCTGATTTCGGAAGCGCTGAACCAGAATGTGCGCCTGCGCATTTCGGCCAACGCACTGCGTTCGGTCGAACATCGCGGCGGTCTCGACGCCTTCCTGGCCAAGGCCGACGTCAAGGAATTGTCGCAGCGCGCCCGTCTGCTGAAGAAGCAGATCGCCAAGAAGACCGCCGAGCAGGCTGCCGCTTAAACAGTTCAAAGGCGGGGGACGACCGCCCTGGCCAACATCTTGTTGGCCTCTGGCCAACATCTTGTTGGCCTTGGGGCATCGGATCGAAGCCGCAAGGTTTTGGCAATCCGGTGCCCACATACGAAGGCGAGCATCGCCCGCATGGGCATGATGCTTGGCTGGTTCCATTACCCAGGATAAAAAAATGACTTCCTTCTCGCGGTATTTGCCCTTCGTGGCCGCCATGGCGCTTGTCGTCGTGGCATCGAACATTCTCGTGCAATTCCCGATGCAGGGCCAGATCGGGGGCCTCTCGCTGGCCGACCTTCTGACTTGGGGGGCCTTCACCTATCCCTTCTCGTTCCTGGTCACCGACCTCGCCAACCGCCGCTACGGACCCACTGTGGCGCGCCGGATCGTCCTTGTCGGCTTCATGACAGCGGTGATCTGCTCGATCCTTGTCCCGCCCTTCCTGTTCCGTCACGGCCTGATCGAATTCGAGACCGCCGCCGACCGGCTGGTGCGTATCGCGGCCGCGTCCGGAGCGGCGTTCCTTTCCGCGCAACTGCTCGATGTCACCGTGTTCAACCGGCTGCGCCGGCAGAGCTGGTGGCGGGCGCCGATCATCGGCACGCTGGTCGGGTCGGTGTTCGACACCGCCGTGTTCTTCACCGTCGCTTTCTCGGCTGCCTTTGCCTTCGCCGGACCAAACGACGGCTTTGCGTTGGAAAACGCACCCTTGATGGGCGTCTTCCATGTCGAGGCGATGCGCTGGATCTCCTGGGCGCTTGGTGATCTCTCGGTGAAACTGATCATCGCCGTCGTCGCACTCATACCCTACCGGTTGCTCGCTGCCCGCTGGAGCCAGCCCGCGGTTGCGGCTTAAACCATGATCCCGAAAAGTGGGACCCCGTTTTCGGAAAAGATCCTGGTCGGACAAAGATCATGATCCCGTGGATCCAGCTCGATTCAGCGAAGACCCCAGACGGCGGACAAGAACTTCGCCTCAAGCGGCGCGGCACCGAATTCTCGATCATGCTGGGCACCAACGAGCTCATGAACAGCCGCCTCAGCGGTTCCGAGGAAGCGCTGGCAAAACTGTCCTGCGGGCGGATTGCCGGCCATAGCCAGCCAACAATCCTGATCGGTGGGCTTGGCATGGGTTTTACCTTGCGCGCCGCGCTTGCAGAATTGGCCAATGATGCCGGAATCGTCATCGCTGAACTGGTGCCGGCCGTTGTCGCCTGGGCGCGCGGTCCGATGGCCGAAATCTTTGGCGGCTGTCTCGACGATCCGCGCGTCACCATTCAGGAGACCGATGTCGGGCAGCTGATACGCTCGCAGCCCGCGGCCTGGGACGCCATCCTGCTCGATGTCGACAACGGCCCGGAAGGCATCGTCCACAAATCCAACGACGCGCTCTACAGCCTGCAGGGCCTCGCAGCCGCACGCAGCGCCCTCAAGCCGGGCGGCGTGCTGGCGGTGTGGTCGCAAGGTCCCGACAACGGCTTCACGCGGCGGCTGAAGCAGGCAGGCTTCGGGGTCGAAGAGGTCAGTACGCGCGCCAACGGCAAGCGCGGCGCGCGCCATATCATCTGGATCGCCACCAAGACGTAAAGCCGGCGGCTCAATCCTGGTGCAGGATGAATTCCAGATAGAGGTTGCGCTGCAGGATCGAGTGGTTGTCGTCGGAGATCAGCGACACCATCAGCGCGCCGTCGTCGCGGGTCCAGACGTCGAGCCCTTCCATATTGTCGATCTGGTAGCCCATGTCGGCCTCCAGCAGCACCGGCCCGTCGGCGACCGCGCCCTTCTCGACGCTTTCGCCATAGATGCGCCGCAGCCGCATCTTGACGCCCCTCGCCATCGAGAAACTGCGCTCCAGAAGCAGCAGATCGCCATCCGGCAGGAAGGCCCCGTCGGTGATGTCGAAATCGCCGTTGCGCTTGACAGTAAAGACGCCCTTGTGCGGCCCTTCGATGATGGCGGCATAGATGTTGCCGGTTTTGTCGAGGCTCTTTTCGGAGACCACGACCAGGCCGCCCTCATGCTGACCGTTGGCATTGGCGTGGGTGACGGTCTCGAAGCCGCGATTCTGGCGCAGCTCCTGGGCCGGAACGACGAAATCCAGCGGCTTGAACGACGCCTTCATGTCGTTGGGGTCGATCTTGAACTGGGCGACGCGGTGGCTGCGCTCGAAACCGACGGTGGCAATGCCGTCCTTGACCGCGAGGCCTTCCGCATCGACCTCCCATTTCCTGTCGATCGGCCGGCCGGTCTCGTCGACCATCTGCTGCATGCGGAAATTCTGGATGCCGGAGGGCCGCTTTTCCGCGTCGCGGACCACCGTGCCGAAGAACCAGAAGCCGGTGTCGGCAACGCCGATGAAGTCACCGCCGGCCTTCAGGAAGCGGAAGGCCGACAGCGCGCCGAAATCGCGTGTCGGCGAGGTCATCTCCAGCCCGCCGACGAATTCGAAAGGGCCGAATTGCTTGTCGGCACGGCCAATGTGAAATTCGGTGATCGGGCGGGCCGAGATTTCGACCGGTTCGATAGAACCAGAGTCGGGCGAACCGGCTGCCGCCGAAGCCACACCGGAAAGCAGGGCGATGGCGGCGAAAAGCGTCTGCTGAAAGCCGCCGCGCCTGGAGATCATCCGGCGCGCCGCATACCACCGCCGCGCCGCGTATCCTTCGCGCTTTCCTCGGCAAACAGCGAAGCCAGCTGCTCGGTCATGGCGCCAGCCAGCTCCTCGGCATCGACGATGGTGACGGCGCGGCGGTAGTAGCGCGTGACATCGTGGCCGATGCCGATGGCCAAGAGTTCCACCGGCGAACGCGTCTCGATCAGCTCGATGACGGCGCGCAGATGGCGTTCGAGATAATTGCCCGGATTGACCGACAGCGTCGAATCGTCGACCGGCGCGCCGTCCGAGATCATCATCAGGATCTTGCGCTGCTCGGGCCGGGCGATCAGCCGGTTATGCGCCCACAGCAGCGCCTCGCCGTCGATATTTTCCTTGAGCAGGCCTTCGCGCATCATCAGGCCGAGATTGCGCCGTGCCCGCCGCCACGGATGGTCGGCCGATTTGTAGATGATGTGGCGCAGATCGTTGAGCCGGCCTGGGTTCGGCGGCTTGCCGTCCTTCAGCCATTTCTCGCGCGCCTGCCCGCCCTTCCACGCCCGCGTGGTGAAGCCGAGGATCTCGACCGAGACGCCGCAGCGCTCCAGCGTGCGCGCCAAGATGTCGGCGCAGGTTGCCGCAACCGTGATCGGCCGGCCGCGCATCGAGCCGGAATTGTCGAGCACCAGCGTCACCACCGTGTCGCGAAATTTGGTGTCGCGCTCCTGCTTGAACGACAGCGGCTGCATCGGGTCGATGACGACCCGCACCAGCCTTGCCGGGTCGAGATAACCCTCTTCCAGGTCGAAATCCCAGGAGCGGTTCTGCTGCGCCATCAGCCGGCGCTGCAGGCGGTTGGCTAACCGCCCGACGACGCCGGACAGATTGGCCAGCTGCTTGTCGAGGAAGGCACGCAGCCGGTCGAGTTCTTCTTCTTCGCACAGCTCCTCGGCGCCGACCGTCTCGTCGAAAGCGGTGGTGAAGACCTTGTAGTCGATCTCTTTCGGCAGATTGGTGAAGGGATTGTCGTTGCGGCGCGCTTCGCCGGGTGTTTCGGCATCGGCGTCGTCATCGTCGGACAAATCGTCGGCGGTGGCGTCGGAGGCTTCCGTCTCGGCCGACTGCTCGTCATCGGCCGAAGCTTCGGCATCCTCGGACTGCGACTGCTCGGAGCCGGAATCCTCTTCGCCGCCCTCCTCGCTCTGCTCCTCGCCTTGCGGCTGGTTGTCGTC
>NZ_RZPW01000526.1:0-4551 GCF_003998455.1 Mesorhizobium sp. M7A.F.Ca.CA.001.08.2.1
GTTCAGTGAGATAGCCGGTGAACTGGCCGCGCACGACATCGTCTTTGGTCAGCGTCCTGATCGCGCGCAGCACCTGCACCTTTTCGTCGATCAGATCGTCGGCAGAGCGGCCGACAGGCGGCTCCATGGCAAGCAGCAACAGGATGTTGAGCAGATGGTTCTCGATGACGTCCCTGATGCAGCCGACATCGTCATAGAAGCGGCCACGTCCCTCGACGCCGAAATCCTCGGCCATGGTGATCTGCACGCTCTCGACGTAGTTGCGGTTCCAGATCGGCTCGAGGAAGGAATTGGCGAAGCGGAAATAGAGCAGGTTCTGGATCGCTTCCTTGCCCAGGTAGTGGTCGATGCGGAAGATCGACTGCTCGTCGAACACCAGATGCAGGACCCGGTTCAGCCAGCGCGCCGATTGCAGATCGTGACCGAAGGGCTTTTCCACCATCAGCCGCGCGCCATGCGCGGTGCCCGACTGCTCCAGCCCCTGGACGACGGTCTCGAACATGGTCGGCGGCACCGCCATGTAGTGCAGCGGCCGCTGTGCGGTGCCGAGCGCGCTCTTCAGCTTCTCGAACGTCGCTCCGTCGCGGTAGTCGCCGCTGACGTAGCGCAGCAGCGAGGCGAATTTGGCGAACGCTTTTTCGTCGATCTTGCCGAGCGCATTGACGATGCCGTCACGTGCGCGCGCCTGCAATTGCTTGAGGTCCCAGGCATCGAAGGCGACGCCGATCACCGGTTCGGTAAGCGTGCCCTTGGCGACCATCTGGTAAAGGGCTGGAAATATCTTCTTGTGGGCGAGGTCGCCGGTTGCCCCGAAGAGCACCAGCGTGTCGGACCGTTCCTGGCTCATGCGCGTGTCTCCCCCGCTGTCCTCACTTGCCGGCCTTCGGCTTCTCGACATGGCCGCCAAAGGCATAGCGCATGGCGGAGAGCAGCTTGTCGGCGAATTCGGATTCGCCCTGCGAGGAGAAGCGGTCGAACAGCGCCGAGGACAGCACCGGAGCCGGTACGCCGGTGTCGATGGCCGCCTTCAGCGTCCAGCGTCCTTCGCCGGAATCCGAGACGCGGCCGCCGAAATTCACCAGGCTCGGATCGCTTTTCAAGGCGCCGGCCGTCAGGTCGAGCAGCCAGGAGCCGATAACGCTGCCATGCCGCCAGACCTCGGCCACCTGGGGAAGGTCGATGTCGAACTGGTAGTATTGCGGGTTTTCCAGCGGGCTGGTCTCGGCGTCCGCCGTCCGTTGCCGCTTGCCTGCATTGGCCGATTTCAGGATGTTCATGCCTTCGGCATAGGCGGCCATGACGCCATATTCGATGCCGTTGTGCACCATCTTGACGAAGTGGCCGGCGCCGCTCGGTCCGCAATGCAGATAGCCGAAGGGCGCGGTCCCGGCATCCCTGGACGGATTGGAGCCGGCATCGGCGCCCGGCGCCAGCGTGGCGAAGATCGAATCGAGGTGCTGCACCGCCACGTCGGGACCGCCGATCATCAGGCAGTAGCCACGCTCCAGGCCCCAGACGCCGCCGCTGGTGCCGACATCGACAAGATGGATGCCCTTGCCGGCCAGTTTCGCGGCCTGGTCGACGGCGTCGTGATAATAGGAATTGCCGCCGTCGATGACGATGTCGCCGGGCTCCATCAGGGCCGCCACCTGGTCGATGATCCTGCCGGTGATCGCCGCCGGCAGCATCAGCCACACACAGCGCGGCTTGGCCAGCTTGCCGATGAATTCTTCCATCGAGGCCGCCCCTGACGCGCCGTCGGTCACCAGGGCCGCGACGCTGGCCGGGTTGATGTCGTAGACGACGCATTCGTGGCCGTCGCGCATCAGGCGCCGGACCATGTTGGCGCCCATCCGGCCCAGTCCCATCATTCCGATCTGCATGGTTTCGTCCCTGTTTTCTAGGAGATTTGCGGGGTTATCGAGGGAAGGTCTGCTGGCTGTCCTGGTCGCCTGAGATGACGGAGAAGTCGACATTCTCCCAATCGCCGGCCCCGGGCCAGAAAAAAGTGAAGGTCAGCGTGCTTCCCTTGGGAAGGCCAGAGACGGCCAGATCGGCAAGATGGATGCCGAAATCGTTCTCCACCGTCTGGCTATCGTGGGCGGTCGCCCAGTTGTCGGTGCTCCAATGGACTGTAGCCGGAGCCAACAGTTCGACGCGCAGTGTCTTGCCGGCCGGGACCGTGCGGATCTTGTTGTTGAACCGCCATGTCCGGAACGGCGACACTGTCTTGGCCTCGATATACCGCTTGACGCCTTGCGGCGGCATGTCGAAGACCGCGCCGTCGCGCAGCGAGCGCAACAGCTTGATATGCTCCGAATGCGCCCAGACCAGCGGCATGGCGCTGCCCGAGGGGCGGCCGTGCAGCAGTTCGCGCTCCGGCATATCGGCGCCGTCCCAGACCTGCTCCGGCAACAGGCCGCCCGGTCCGGCCGAGCCTTCCAGCGCTGCCAGCAGGCTGGCTGCCTTTTCCCTACGCCCGGCCGCCAGCTCATAGTGGGCGCGTTCGCCGGCCAGCAGCGGCCAGGGGCGACCCTGGCCGGTGCCGTCGAAAGGTGCGCCATCTTCATGCTCGCCATAGCCGTCGCCGTTGTAGCGATACCAGAGCGGCCCTTGCGGCAGATCGCAGCGCAATTGCGCGTCGATGACCTTGACCGTGTCTGTCATGCGCGGGTCGTCGGCCGCCCGCAGGCCGAAGCGGACAAGTGCAAGCGCATCCGGACTGACGATTTGCTCGGCCGGCCGGTTGGTGTCGCCGGGTGGCCGGTTCTTGATCGGGACATAGCCGTCCTTCGGCGAACCGGCCTCGGCGCTGTCGGGTGGTGCTATGCGGACATAGTAGCCTTCGACGCCGACTTGACCGCAGATCGCCGTGCCGGTGACGTAGGTCCAGCGCTCGACCTGGTCGTTCCAGACGTCTGATGTCTCGCGCAGATAGGTCGCCGCGTCCGGCTTGCCACAGGCGTCGAGCAGGTCGGCTGCGGCAAGCAGTGCGGCGATTTCGACGGCGAGCGTGAACGGGCTGTAGCCGGCATCCTCTTCCCAGCGGTCCTCGCCGGTGACCGGCCCGTTGCGCACGACGAAGCCGGCGGCGCGCTCGATCATCGGCAGAAAGACTGCGAGCCTGGCGTGCGGCAAATGGCCGGCGCGGTGCAAAGCTTCGGCCAGCAGCAGCGGAAAGGCGCATTCGTCCATCTGGATGCCGGGCCAATAGGCCGATCCGTCGAGCCAGGCGTTCTGCGGCCAGTGGCCATCCGGCTGCTGGATGGAGCCGAGATAGTCGAGGATTTGCAACGCCGAGGCGGCGTCGCCGGCAGCAAGAAAGCCGCCGGCCGTCTCGACCAGATCGCGCGGCCAGACCAGATGGTAGCCGCCGAGGTCGTCGTCGCCCTTGTCGAAGCCCCACGGGATCGACAGGCTGGCGACCGCGGCGCCCGGTGTGGCGATCGACCGGTGCGTCGCCAGTACCGCCGTCGAGACGCGATAGAAGTTGGTCCCGGGCACCGCGTGCCGGTCGAGCGGCAGCAAGCCCTTTTGCCAGTTGCGCCAGTTCTGGAGGTAAGAGTTCGCCGCGGGTTCAAAACCCTGCTTCAGGCTGGCGAAAGCATGTTCCGCAGCCTCCTCGGGCGTCGCGCCAAATCCCAGCGCCAGCAAAGCCTTGGTCCTGGCCGCGGAAAAGCCGATCTCGCCGGTCAGCGCGACATTGCCGTCCTCGGCCCGCTGGTATGCAGCATCGAGCTCGCCTGTGTTGTGCAGTTGCTGCCAACCGTCGGAAAAACCGACATAGCCGGCCGAGCCGGTCCGCCAGGGCAGCGACGAGGCCAGCGCCAGGCAGGAGCCGCGCCCCGAGGCGAACAGCACGGGCTTTCCCTCGTGCTCGCCGACCCAGGCGGTGTTGCCCATGCCGGCATTGACCAGATGCGGCGCCAGAAGCGCGTAGACGCGATAATCGTCAGCGGCGCCCCTCAGCGCCGTGAAGGTGATCTCCTGCAGCAGCGCCGGGCGCGCCGGATCGGCGAGGATGCGCTTTTCGATCCGCCAGGCGCCGTCGTTCGCCGTGTTGACCAGCCGGTAGGCGGGTACGCCGTCCTCGAACGGTTCGATGCTGTGCGTGGCATCGCGCTTCTCTTCCGAGAAATAGCCGGCGGCGCCGGTGACGATCAGGCCGAGGTCGCGGGTGCAGGCACTGTCGACGCGCGAATAGTAGATTTCGTTGAGGATGCCGTGGCTGATCGTGAACCAGATCCGGCCGGCCGGCGAAAGCGACGTTCCGACGCCGCTCTTGGCGCTTGACGTCCAGCGCGCCGGAATTCCCGGGGCGCCCGGAGCAACGTTTGGCGTCACTGGCATTCTGTTTCGGTCTCCTGGCCTCCTCCCTAGACCATGACGCGAACCCTTTACAATCATTGCACCGCAAGTTGATCGGCGGGCCGACGGCAGGGCAACGAACTAGGGCCAACGGGTTTCTTCGGAGCTTTCGCCTGCGCTGACGGAGCAGCAAACGAAAAAACCGCCAGTGCGGCGGGTCACCGGCGCAAATCACAACCATGG
>NZ_RZPW01000527.1:0-4549 GCF_003998455.1 Mesorhizobium sp. M7A.F.Ca.CA.001.08.2.1
TCCTTGGCCATGCGCTGGACAAGCAGGCGGCCATGACGATCGTCTGCCTGCTCCTGTTCATGGGCGCCATGGGCAAGTCGGCGCAAGTGCCGCTGCACACCTGGCTGCCGGACGCCATGGAAGGCCCGACGCCGGTTTCGGCCCTGATCCATGCCGCCACCATGGTGACGGCGGGCGTGTTCATGCTGGCGCGGTTGTCGCCGCTGTTCGAACTGTCGCATTCGGCGCTGACTGTCGTGACCTTCATCGGTGCCTTCACGGCCTTCTTCGCGGCCACCGTCGGTCTGGTCCAGAACGACATCAAGCGCGTCATCGCCTATTCGACCTGCTCGCAGCTCGGCTACATGTTCGTGGCGCTCGGCGTCGGCGCCTATGGCGCGGCGATCTTCCACCTGTTCACGCATGCCTTCTTCAAGGCGCTGCTGTTCCTCGGCTCGGGCTCGGTCATCCATGCCGTGTCCGACGAGCAGGACATGCGCAAGATGGGCGGCCTCAGGAAACTGATCCCGACCACCTACTGGATGATGGTGATCGGCACGCTGGCGCTGACCGGCGTCGGCATTCCGGTGACGGTCATCGGCACCGCCGGCTTCTTCTCCAAGGACGCCATCATCGAGAGCGCCTTTGCCGGCCACAATTCGGTTGCCGGCATGGCCTTCGTGCTTTTGGTCATCGCCGCCTGCTTCACCTCCTTCTACTCCTGGCGGCTGATCTTCATGACCTTCCACGGCAAGCCGCGGGCGAGCCATGAGGTGATGCACCATGTCCATGAATCGCCGCCGGTGATGCTGGTGCCGCTGTTCATCCTGGCTGCGGGCGCGCTGTTTGCCGGCGTCATCTTCCACAACGCCTTCATCGGCGAGGGCTATGCCGAGTTCTGGAAGGCATCGCTGTTCACACTGCCTGACAATCACATCCTGCACGACATCCACGAATTGCCGCTGTGGGTCGAGCTGTCGCCCTTCATCGCCATGCTGATCGGCTTCGCGCTGGCCTGGAAATTCTACATCCGCTCGCCGGAAATGCCGGTCAACCTGGCCGCGCAGCATCGCGGGCTCTACGCCTTCCTGCTCAACAAGTGGTATTTCGACGAGCTCTACGACTTCCTGTTCGTGCGGCCCGCCAAGCGCCTCGGCCACTTCCTGTGGAAGACCGGCGACGGCACCGTCATCGACGGCCTCGGCCCCGACGGTATTTCGGCGCGCGTCGTCGATGTCACCAACCGCGTCGTCAAGCTGCAGACCGGCTATCTCTACCACTACGCCTTCGCCATGCTGATCGGCGTTGCCGCACTCGTCACCTGGATGATGCTCTGATGACCGCCTGGCCAATCCTCTCGCTGGTCACCTTCCTGCCGCTGGTTGGTGTGCTGCTTATCCTGTTCATCAATGACGACAGCGAAAATGCACGCCGCAACATCCGCGCCATCGCGCTGTTGACGACGACTTTCACGTTCATCATCTCGCTGTTCATCTGGACCGGATTCGACAATTCGCAGTCCGGCTTCCAGTTCGTCGAGAAGGTCGCCTGGCTCGATTCCGGCATTTCCTACCATATGGGCGTCGACGGCATCTCGATGCTGTTCGTCATCCTGACGACCTTCCTGATGCCGCTCTGCATCCTGGCCTCGTGGGAATCGATCGAGAAGCGCGTCAAGGCCTACATGATTGCCTTCCTGCTGCTCGAAACGCTGATGATCGGCGTGTTCTGCGCGCTGGACATCGTGCTGTTCTACGTCTTCTTCGAAGCCGGCCTGATCCCGATGTTCATCATCATCGGCGTCTGGGGCGGCAAGCGGCGCGTCTACGCCTCGTTCAAGTTCTTCCTCTACACGCTCGCCGGTTCGGTGCTGATGCTGCTCGCCATCATGGCGATGTTCTTCCAGTCCGGCACAACCGACATCCCGACGCTGCTGACCCACAATTTCCCGGCCAACATGCAGACCTGGCTATGGCTTGCCTTCTTCGCCTCCTTCGCGGTGAAGATGCCGATGTGGCCGGTGCACACCTGGCTGCCCGACGCGCACGTCGAGGCGCCGACGGCGGGCTCCGTCATCCTGGCCGGCATCCTGTTGAAAATGGGCGGGTACGGCTTCCTGCGCTTCTCCTTGCCGATGTTCCCGCTGGCGTCGGAAATGTCCGCGCCGCTGGTCTTCGCGCTGTCCGTCGTCGCCATCATCTACACCTCGCTGGTGGCGCTGATGCAGGAGGACATGAAGAAGCTGATCGCCTATTCGTCGGTTGCCCATATGGGCTTCGTCACCATGGGCATCTTCGCCATGAACCAGGAAGGCGTGCAGGGCGCGATCTTCCAGATGCTCAGCCACGGCCTCGTCTCCGGCGCGCTGTTCCTGTGCGTCGGCGTCATCTACGACCGCATGCACACACGTGAGATCGCGGCCTATGGCGGGCTGGTCAACAACATGCCGAAATACGCCACGGTGTTCCTGATCTTCACCATGGCCAATGTCGGTCTGCCCGGTACCAGCGGCTTCGTCGGCGAGTTCCTGACCATGCTCGGCGTGTTCCGGGTCAACACATGGGTGGCGTTCTTCGCCGCCACCGGCGTCATCCTGTCGGCCGCCTACGCGCTCTGGCTCTACCGCCGGGTGATCTTCGGCGCACTGACCAAGGAGAGCCTTAAGGGACTGCTCGACCTGTCGCCGCGCGAGAAGGTGATCATCTACCCGCTGGTCGTGCTGGTCATCTTCTTCGGCGTCTATCCCGCCCCGGTCTTCGACGCGACGGCCCAATCGGTCAAGTCGCTCGTCACCAATGTCACTGCATCCATCGGCGCCGCGCAGACCGCGGCGGCGAACTGACCAGAGGTTTTGCGAACCATGACGCCGGACCTTCTCTCCAGCCTGTCGCTCTCGACGCCAGAGCTGATCCTTGCCGTCGGCGCGCTGGCGCTGCTGATGGTCGGAGCCTATTCGCGCGCCAACACGGCCAACACGGTAACCGGCCTCGCGGTTGCCGTGCTGGCGATCGCGGGCGCCTGGCTGATCTTCCGAACCGGGCAGGGCAGCGCTTATGGCAATGCCTTCATCCAGGATTCCTTCGGCCGCTTCATGAAGGTGCTGGCACTGGTCGGCTCGGCGGTGACGCTGGTGATGTCGATGCGCTTCGCCAAGGCGGAGCGCTTCGACAAGTTCGAATATCCGGTGCTGATCCTGCTGTGCACGCTCGGCATGATGCTGATGATCTCGGCCAACAGCATGATCGGCCTCTATCTCGGCCTCGAGCTGCAGTCGCTGGCGATCTATGTGCTGTGCGCGATCAACCGCGACAATCTGCGCTCGACCGAAGCGGGCCTCAAATATTTCGTTCTCGGTGCGCTGTCATCGGGCATGCTGCTCTATGGCATCAGCCTGGTCTACGGCTACACCGGCAACACCGGCTTCCAGGAAATCGCCACGGCACTCGGCAGCGGCGAGCGCCAGCTTGGCCTCGTTTTCGGCCTCGTCTTCGTGCTGGCCGGCCTTGCCTTCAAGATTTCCGCGGTGCCGTTCCACATGTGGACGCCTGACGTCTATGAGGGCGCGCCGACTCCGGTGACGGCCTTCCTGGCGGCGGCGCCGAAAATGGCGGCGATGGCACTGATCGTGCGCGTCACCATGGGCGCGTTCAAGCCGATCGCCGCCGACTGGCAGCAGATCATCGTCTTCATCTCGATCGCCTCGATGGCACTCGGCTCCTTCGCCGCAATCGGGCAGACCAACATCAAGCGCCTGATGGCCTATTCCTCGATTGGCCATATGGGTTACGCGCTGGTCGGCCTTGCCGCCAACAGCCAGGCCGGCGTGCGCGGCGTTGCCATCTACATGCTGATCTATCTGGTGATGACGCTCGGCACCTTCGCCTTCATCCTCGCCATGCGGCGCAAGGAAGGCAATGTCGAGCAGATCAGCGACCTGGCCGGCCTGTCGTCGACCAATCCGGTCATGGCGACGATCCTGACCATCCTGATGTTCTCACTCGCCGGCATTCCACCGCTCGCCGGCTTCTGGGGGAAATGGTACGTCTTCCTCGCCGCCATCAACGCCAATCTCTACGCGCTGGCGATCATCGGCGTGCTGGCCTCGGTGGTGGGCGCCTATTACTATTTGCGCATCATCAAGATCATGTGGTTCGACGAACCGGTCGGCGGCTTCGTGCCGATGGCGACGGAATTGCGTGTCGTGCTCGGCGTCTCCGGCGCCTTCGTGCTGTTCTACGTGTTGATCGGTGGGCCGATCGGCACCTATGCCGAAGCCGCCGCCAAGACGTTTTTCTAGACGGCATGGCATTTCGGCTGGCTCCAACCTCGGCGTCGGAAGGGTTCCGGCTCGAGGCGCATGAGAGCGTCGGCTCCACCAATGCGCTGGCACTGGACCACGCAAGGGCAGGCGACTCCGGCAAATTGTGGGTCGTTTCCAAGAAGCAGGAAAGCGGGCGTGGCCGGCGCGGCCGCGTCTGGGCGACCCCGGAAGGCAATCTGGCGGCGACGCTGCTCGTCATCACCAAGGCAGAGCTTCGCCTTGCCGCGACATTGGGCTTCGTCGCAGGAC
>NZ_RZPW01000528.1:0-4512 GCF_003998455.1 Mesorhizobium sp. M7A.F.Ca.CA.001.08.2.1
ATAGTAGGTCGAGACACCCTTGTAGCTCGGCACCGACCACGCCCTGGTGTCGTCGCCGCCGTCGATGTTCTCGATCTTCCAGATCTCGGCGCCGAGATCGGCAAGGCTCATCGTTGCCCACGGCCCGGCCAGCACACGCGAGAGGTCGAGAACCTTGATGCCTTCGAGCGGCAAGCGCGCGGGTTCTGCCGTACCGGCATTCGCGGAATGGTCCTCAGTCACGATCAAAATTCCTTCGGGTGAATTCGGCAGGCCACTCAGACAGCCCTGAAAGTGTTGACCGGCTCCGGGAAATGGCAGGCGACGCGATGCGAACCACCGGCCGGATCGAGCGGCGGTTCGACGGCAGCGCAGATCGCCTGCGCCTTGAAGCAGCGCGTGCGGAAGCGGCAGCCGGATGGCGGGTTGAGCGGGCTCGGCACATCGCCGCTCAGCACGATGCGCTCGCGCTTGCGCTCCTTCTCGGGATTGGCGAGCGGCACCGCCGACAGCAGCGCCTGGGTGTAGGGATGCAGCGCCCTCGAATAGAGTTCGGCCGCCGGCGCGATCTCGACGATCTTGCCGAGATACATCACCGCCACCTGATGCGAGATGTGGCGCACGACGGACAGATCATGCGCGATGAACAGATAGGAGGTGCCGAAGGATTGCTGGATGTCCTTGAGCAAATTGAGCACGCCGGCCTGCACCGAAACGTCGAGGGCCGAAACCGGCTCGTCGAGGATCACCACTTGCGGATTGAGTGCCAGCGCGCGGGCGATGACGACACGCTGGCGCTGGCCGCCGGACAGTTCGTGCGGATAGCGCTTGCCATGCTCGGGATTGAGCCGCACCAGTTCGAGCAATTCGGCGACGCGCGCGCGGCGGTCGGCCGCCGACATGTCGCTCATGCGCAGCGGCTCGGCGATGTTGTCGGCAATGCGCATGCGCGGATGCAGCGACCCGTAGGGATCCTGGAAGACGAGCTGGATGTAGCGCCGCATCAGGCGCATGTCTTCGTGATTGAGCGCGAGCAGGTTCTGGCCACGGAACCAGCTTTCGCCGCTGGTCGGCTCGATCAGCCGCATCAGGCAGCGCCCGAGGGTCGACTTGCCGCAACCGGATTCACCGACCAGACCCAGCGTTTCGCCTGGTGCTACGTCGAACGAGACATCGGCGACCGCACGGACATGGGCAACGGCACGGTCGAAGACGAGGCCGCCGCGAACCGGAAAGTCCTTGACGAGATGGCGAACAGAAAGCGCAACCGCCGGTTTGGTTTCCGCCTGGAGTTGCTCCGCTGCGCTCATGGGGCCACGTCTCCACTGTCCAGGCTCGCCGCCGCCAGCACAGCACTGTGGAAGGGCGGCAAGGTCGTCGCGAAATGACAGGCCGAGAACCGGCCGCCGACATCGTGCAAAGGCGGGTCCTCGGTCCGGCAGCGTGCCGCGGCATAAATGCAGCGCGGATGGAAGGCGCAGCCGCCCGGCAAGCGCCCAAGTGCGGGCGGCGAACCGTCGATCGAGAACAGCCGCTCGCGGCTTTCCTCGAGGTTGGGGATCGAGGCGATCAGGCCACGCGTGTAAGGATGGCGCGGATCGGCGAACAGCTCGGATACGCCTGCCTGTTCGACGACACGGCCGGAATAGACGACCGCGACGCGGTCGGCATGGCCGGCGACGACGCCGAGATCATGGGTGATCAGCACCAGGCCGAGGCCGAGCCGTTCCTGCAGCGAGCGCAGCACGGCCAGGATCTGTGCCTGCACCGTGACATCGAGCGCCGTGGTCGGTTCGTCGGCAATCAACAGGTCAGGATCGTTGGCGACGGCCATGGCGATAACCGCGCGTTGGCGCATGCCGCCGGAGAATTCATGCGGATACTGGTTGACCCGGCGCTCCGGCTGCGGGATCGCCACCAGATGGAGCAATTCGACCGCGCGCGCCATCGCCTGTTTGCGTGTCACGCGCTGATGCAGCCTGACCGCCTCGGCAATCTGGGCGCCGACGGTCATCACCGGATTGAGCGAGGACAGCGGGTCCTGAAAAATCATGGCGACGCGCGCGCCCCTGATCTTGCGCATCTCGCGCGCCGGTTTGCCGACCAGTTCGTCGCCGTTGAAGCGGACCGAGCCGGTGACCACCGCGTTCTTTGACGTGAGGCCGAGCGCGGCGAGCATGCCGACGGACTTGCCCGAGCCGGACTCACCGACAATGCCGACCACTTCGCCCTTGGCGACGTCGAGGTCGATCCCGCGAACCGCTTCGAACTGACTGCCGGCCTTGCGGAACCCGACCCGCAGACCGCGTATGGACAGCAGCGGCTCGCGCTCCTCCACCTTGTCGACTGCGCCCGGTGGCGCTGAGGAAATCTGTGCGCTCATCGCCTAGTCCGACCTTGGATCGAGAATGTCGCGCAAGCCGTCGCCTATGAAGTTAAAGCCGAGCACGATGGTGAGGATGGCGACGCCGGGACCGAAGGCGATCCACCATTGATAGAAATGAACGGCGCCATCGGAGATCATCGAGCCCCATTCGGGTGTCGGCGGCGTGGCGCCGAGGCCGATGAAGCTGAGCGACGCGGCAAGCAGCACGACCTGGCCGAGATCCATGGTTGCGCTGATCAGCACCGGGGTCCAGCAAAGCGGCAATATGTGCGTGAACAGCACGCGCCGCGGCCTGGCGCCGGCGGCGATTGCCGCCTCGACATGCTCGCGCTCCTTCACCTCCAATACCTGCGCCCGCATCAGCCGGGCGTAGACGGGCCACCAGACGAGCACCATGGCTATGGCGGCATTGCCGAGGCCTGGTCCGAGCGACGCCGCGACGGCCATGGCCAGCAGCATCGGCGGAAAGGACAGAGTGACGTCGACAAGCCGCATGATCGCCGCGCCGGTCAATCCGCCGACGAAGCCGGAAATGGCGCCGAGCAGCGAGCCTATGATCACTGCAGAGACGACGACCAGAACCGCGATCGGCAGCGAATGCGCGGCCCCGTGCAGAGTGCGGGCCAGCACATCGCGGCCGAGTGCGTCGGTACCCAGCCAATGCGCCCAGCTTGGCGCCTGAAGCCGGCGTGCGACCATTTCGAGCGGATCGAACTGCACGACCAGGTTGGCGAATACGGTCATGAACAGCCAGAACAGGATGACGACCGTGCCGATGACCAATGGCGCGGTCAGCCATTCGGGAACCGTCGAGGAGCGGGACTTGGTGACGACGACTGCCATCAGCTCAACCTCACGCGCGGATTGGCCACGACATAGAGTATGTCGGTGATAAGGTTGGTGACCAGGAAGGCGAGACCACCGACGATGGTGACGCCGATGATCGCCGGGAAGTCGAGCGCACGCGCTGCCTCCACGGCATAGGATCCCATGCCCGGCCAGGAGAAGATGGATTCGGTCAGCACCGCGCCGGTGATCAGATAGGCGAAGGAATAGCCGATGACGGTCAGGGTCGGCACCATGGTGTTGCGCAGCGCATGGACGATGACGACGCGGAATTCGCTCGCCCCCTTGGCGCGCGCGGTGAGCACGAACTCGCGGCTCATCACATCAAGCATGTTGGCGCGCACCAGCCGCGATATGGTGCCCGAAACCGTCCAGCCGAGGACGAAGGCCGGCAGAAGCAGGTGCCAGAGCGCGTCCTTGAGGACGGTCCAGTCGCCAGCCAGAAGCGAATCGATGGTCAGGAAGCCGGTGATGCCGGGCGGCAATGCCAAGCGGGCATCGACCCTGCCCGGCCCCGGCAGCCAGTTCAGCATGACGGAGAAGATGAACAACAGGCCGAGCCCCGACCAGAACACCGGCAGCGAAGAGCCGAACAAGGCGAACAGCCGCGCGCCATGGTCGATCAGGCTGTTGCGGAAATAGGCGGCCAGCACACCAAGCACGATGCCGAGCGTGGTGCCGAAGATCATCGCGGCGAAAACCAGTTCGAGCGTTGCCGGCAAGCGGTAGAGAATGTCGGTGCCGACATTGCGCTTGGTGATGAAAGAGGTGCCAAGATCGCCGCTCAGCAGATTACCAAGATATATCATATAGCGTTCCGGCAAAGGACGATCAAGACCCCAACGCGTCTTGGCGGCGGCCACCACATCGGGATTGCTCATCTGCTGTTCGGCGACGATCGCGGTCAGCGGATCCCCCTTGGTCACCGTGGTGATCAGGAAGGCGATGGTGACGATGCCGAGCACCAGAAACGGCATTGCGATAAGCCGGCGCAAAATATAGCGAGACACGTGGCTACCTTCACAAGGAGGGGCTTCGTAAGATGGCACAAGGCGCTGGGACATGCCATCGACGGAAACATATTGACAGCCCGCGAAAGCCGCTGTCAATATAAATGGAATTTAATTTCATTTTTGATCGACAGTGCCGACGTCACCGGCCCGACAGGCGGACGACGACGCCAGAAAGACCTCAGCGTGCGCAAGCGAGCGACCAGGGACGAGACGGAGCTTGAAGGCGAAGGCGCACAGCTTTCGTCGTCGCTGGTGCGCGGGCTCGGCATCCTGCGCGCCTTCCGGCCT
>NZ_RZPW01000529.1:0-4499 GCF_003998455.1 Mesorhizobium sp. M7A.F.Ca.CA.001.08.2.1
CCCCTCCACTTCCGTATCTTCCCCATGAACCTGATCTACGCCGCCCTTGCCTTCCTGATGGCGCTTGTCTTCGGCTTTGTCGGCGTCACCCGCGTCGGCTCATGGCTGATCGAGCGCCGCGATCCGCCGCTCGGCGAGTTCGCCGACATCGACGGCGCCCGCATCCACTATGTCCATGTTCCGGCACCCGCCAACGCCGAGCTGCCGCCGATCGTCTTCATTCACGGCGCCAGCGCCAATCTCAGGGACCAGATGCTGCCGCTGCGTCCCTTGCTCGAAGGCCGCGCCGAAATGCTGTTCTTCGACCGGCCAGGCCACGGCTGGTCGGGTCGCGGCACCCATAACGAGAACCCGTCGGCGCAGGCCAACACCATTGCCGCACTGATGGACCATCTCGGCATCAGGAAGGCTGTCATCGTCGGCCATTCCTTCGGCGGCGTGGTGACATCGGCCTTTGGCCGCGAGCATCCAGACAAGACACTTGGACTGGTCTTCCTCGCACCGGCGACCCATCCATGGCCGGGCGGCGCAACCGCCTGGTACTACGATCTGACCACCATTCCGGTGCTCGGCTGGCTGTTTTCCGAAACGCTGACCTATCCGGCCGGTACACTGCAGATGGCCGACGCCACCACCTGCGTTTTCTCGCCCAACAAGGTGCCGGACAATTATCTCGGAATGGCCTCTATCCCGCTGGTGCTGCGACCAAAAGCCTTTCGCGCCAACGCCACCGATGTCGCCGGGCTCTATCGCTATGCCCTCGACGCCGCACCGCGCTACAACGAGATCAAGGCGCCAACCGTGGTCATTTCAGGCGATCGCGACAAGGTGGTCTATGCACATATCCATTCGGTCGGCCTGGCGCGCGACATTGCCGGTGCCGAACTCGTCTGGGTGCACAATCTCGGACACAAGCCAGACTGGATCGCGCCCGACCTGACCGTCGGCGCCATCGAGAAGGTCGCCGGCAAGAATATAGACCTGCAGGCGATGGCCAGGACCGTGGAGGCGCGCATCGCCGGCGACGCCTACGACGCCGGCAGATGCGCCGATATCAAGGTACCGCAGGCCGAACTCGCGCCGACCTAAGGCGGTCGCCCGAACCGTTCAGAGCCGACACGCTTTGGGAATCTAGCGGCTGACTTGTGTGTCCGACCCGATATAGGCGATGCGCAGCATGTTGGTCGAACCCGGTGTCCGCAGCGGTACGCCCGCGGTGATGATGACGCGGTCGCCCGGCTTGCCGAAGCCTTCGTCGAAGGCGATGCGGCAGGCGCGGTTGACCATGTCGTCGAGGTCGACGGCGTCGGGCGAGACAACGCAATGCGTGCCCCACAAAAGCGACAGCCGCCGCGCCGTGTTGAGGATCGGCGACAGCGCGATAACAGGCACTTGCGGCCGCTCGCGGGCGGCGCGCAGGCCCGTGGTGCCTGATGCGGTGTAGGTGATGATCGCCGACAGCTTCAGCGTTTCGGCGATCTCGCGCGCGGCCAGCGAAATGGCGTCGGCGCCGGTCGCTTCCGGCTCGGAGCGCTGGGCGTTGATGATGCCGGCATAGGTCGGATCGGTCTCGACCTTGGTGGCGATACGGTTCATCATTGCCACGGCCTCGACGGGATAGGCACCCGCCGCCGATTCCGCCGACAGCATGATGGCATCGGCGCCTTCGAAGACGGCGATCGAAACATCGGACACCTCGGCGCGGGTCGGCACCGGTGCCGTGATCATCGATTCCAGCATCTGCGTTGCAACCACCACCGGCTTGCCGGCGCGGCGTGCGGCGCGCGTGATCTGCTTCTGGATACCGGGCACCGCCTCGAGCGGCATCTCGACGCCGAGATCGCCGCGGGCGACCATCAGCGCGTCGGACAATTCGATGATTTCGGCCAGCCGGGCGACAGCCTGCGGCTTCTCGATCTTGGCCATGATCAGCGCCCGGCCGCGTGCGATCTTGCGCGCTTCGGCCAGATCCTCCGGCCGTTGCACGAAGGACAGCGCCACCCAGTCGACGCCTGTGGCCAGCACGGCATCGAGGTCCTTGCGGTCCTTCTCGGTCAACGCGCCGACCGGAAGGTCGGTGTCAGGCAGGCTGACGCCTTTCTTGTCGGAAATCGTGGTGCCGGCGACGACGGTGCAGACGATCGATTTGCCGTCGCTCTTCACCGCCTTCAGCTCGAGCTTGCCATCGTCGATCAGCAGGCGATGGCCGGCTTCGACCGAGCTCAGGATTTCCGGATGCGGCAGATAGACCCTGGTCGAGGTGCCGGGCTCGGGATTGTCGTCGAGCGTGAAGGTCTGGCCTTGCGTCAGCACTTCCTTGCCGTTGGCGAACTTGCCGACGCGCAGCTTTGGCCCTTGCAGATCGGCGAGGATGCCGATCGGCCTGCCAACGGCTTCCTCGACAGCGCGGATGCGTCCGACCAGCGTGCGCATCAGTTCATGGTCGGTATGGCTCATATTGATGCGGAACACATCGGCGCCCGCTTCGAACAGTTTCTTCAGCATCTCCTCCGAGGAGGAGGCAGGACCGATGGTGGCTAGGATCTTGACCTTGCGGCTACGTCTCATTGACTGTTTGTTCCCGGGGTGGCTGGAGCGCCTCCCGTTGTGGACTCATCGGTCAGCTGGACCATCCAGCTTGCCTGTTCGCCCGTGTCATATTCCTGGAATCCGGCGCGCTGAAAGCCCCGGGCGACGCAGTCGGTTACGCCTGCGATCTTGAACTCTTTTTCAGCCACGCACATGTTGATCGGGCCGTCCCAGCGTCCACCGCGTTCGGCGTCTTCTGCATAAAGATAGTAAAACCTTGATGACAGCGGCCCTTCGATCAGCGTCTTGCAACTCGATCCCTCGATGTGCCACCAGCCTTCGGTGATCCAGCCGGCCTTGGCGCGATAGCCGATGCCGACGCCAACCAGGTTCTGCGTGGCGTTGCAGACGCGGAAATCGGCACGCGCCGGCGAAGCCACGACCATGGCCGACAGGCCGATGGCAAGAGTGAGGAGCGGCATGGCAAAGGCAGAGCGCATGCGCTGCCCGCCGGCGGAACTCATCCGAAAACCCCTCAAAAACCACATCAGCATCTCTCTGCGCCCCTTTTCGGAAAAGTCCGGGCGCATGTCAACGCACCGTTTTGTCCAATTCCAATCGATTTAGAAAGGCTCCGGCGCACAATTCGCCGACTTGTGCCAGATTTCCCGGGAAACCTTGGCCAAACAACGGCATTGCGCAAGCGTCGTCTTCGTGGAATGACGATAGCATCCTCCCCGGAAGCCAGCGAACAGACCATTTCCCGCCAATGACCCGATCCACAGTTTTCGCGCCTTTCGACATCATCGAGGGCGACCGCAAGCGAGGCATCGTGCTGTTGGGCGATCATGCCCGTCGCGACCTGCCCGACGACTATGGCAGCCTCGGCCTGCCCTCAGCGGAGTTCGACCGCCACATCGCCTATGACATCGGCGTCGAGGGCGTGACGCGCGAACTGGCTGCCCTGCTCGGCGTGCCAGCGGTGCTCGCCAATTTTTCGCGGCTGCTGATCGATCCCAATCGCGGCGAAGACGACCCGACGCTCATTCGCCAGCTTTATGACGGCACGGTCGTACCTGGGAACTACCCCATCGCTGCCGAGGAGCGCGAGAGGCGGCTCGACGGGTTCTACCGGCCCTATCACGACGCCGTCAGCGCCATGATCGCCTCGGTCGCACAGGCTTCCGCCCAGGCGCCCTTCATCTTCTCGGTGCATTCCTTCACCCCGGCCATGCAAGGAATCCAGCGTCCTTGGCACGTCGGCATCCTGTGGGACCTCGACGACCGCGTGGCGCGGCCGTTGATAGACATGCTGGCGCAGGACAGGAACCTCGTCGTCGGCGACAACGAACCCTATGACGGCGCGCTGCGCGGCGACACCATGTACAAGCACGCCATCGTCAACGGCTTCGCCCATGCGCTGATCGAGATCCGACAGGATTTGATATCGGACCAGAAGGGCGCGCTCGCCTGGGCCGAACGGCTGGCGCCGATCGTTGACGCCATCGACCGCCGTCCCGATATACATGTGGTGAAGATGTTCGGCTCGCGCACCGGGCCGCTATGACGGAGGTTTCGATGACCGAACTCAGCGACGAGCAGCAACGCGATTTCGAGGCGGCCGCCTTCCGCCGGCTGGTCGAGCATCTGCGCGAACGCAACGACGTGCAGAACATCGACCTGATGAACCTCGCCGGCTTCTGCCGCAACTGCCTGTCGAACTGGTATCGCGAGGCGGCCAATGCCGAGGGCGTCGATCTCACCAAGGATCAGTCGCGCGAGATCGTCTACGGCATGCCCTATGCGCAATGGCAGGCGCTCAACCAGACCGAGGCCTCCGACGCCAAGAAGGCCGAATTCGAGGCAAGGCGCCCCAAGGACCATTAAGGCCAGCGATCACTCAAGGCTGTGTTTGGCTCAAAAAATGCTTCCCGAAAGAGCCTTGACTGAAAATTGAATCGATCTAATTT
>NZ_RZPW01000052.1:0-14858 GCF_003998455.1 Mesorhizobium sp. M7A.F.Ca.CA.001.08.2.1
CGTCCTTGGCGGTCCGACTTTTCACCCCGCCCGGATGTTTTTCCCCCCCCGCGGCGTCGCTCGAACGGATGCGGGCCTGGTGATGCGGGCTGCGTACCATCTTCAGGTGCAGCATGCCGGGGAAATTGCGGTCGGCGAAAAAGGCGGTCCTGCCGGTGACATGGCCGGGCGAATCCGAGCGCGGCCGCGGCTGGCCGATCTCGTGCAGATCGTCCTTGCGGACATCGGCGAAGTAGTTCTTGCGCAGTTCCATTGTTTTGGACCCCTCAGGCCGCGTTCTGCGAATTGGCGCGGGCGGCGGTCAGCACCGCCTGGATGATCGGCTCGTAACCGGTGCAGCGGCAGATGTTGCCCGACAGCGCCTCGACCACCTCGTCGCGGCTGGGATTGGGCGTGTGGTCGAGCAGCACCTTGGCCGCCATGATCATGCCCGGCGTGCAGAAGCCGCATTGCGTGGCGAACGTGTCGAGAAAGGCGCGCTGCAGCGGGTGCAGCACGCCGCTTTCCGAAAGCCCTGATGTCGTGCTGATGACGGCGCCATTGCAGGTCTCGGCCAACGTCAGGCAGGAGAGCCGGAGTTCGCCGTCTATGATGACAGAACAGGCGCCGCAGGTGCCTTGATGGCAGCCGCCCTTCGGCGAGGTGTCACCGATCTTGTCGCGCAAGGCGTGCAGCAGCGTCGTGCCGCTATCGATGAATTCGGCCTTTTCAGAACCGTTGAGCGTGAACTGAACCGGGATCTTTGCCATGTTTTCCTCCTTGCGCGCCTGCCCGAACCAGCGGACAGACGCGCGCCCCCGAACAAATATTATGCGAGCAGCAACCGGCCGAGATGAACCGGCAGGACTTCGGCGCGATACCAGGCGCTGGCGATCGGGTCGGTGATGGGCGAGGTGCCATCACCGGCCGCGGCCAAGGCCGGCGCGATGCCGTCAGCGGTCAGCGTTCGGCCGATCAGCGCTTTTTCCGCCGCCCTGGCGCGCATGGGCCGATCCGCCATGCAGCCGAGCGCGATCCGCGCCGAGGTCACGGAGCCATCCGACGACAGTTCCAGAGCACCGGCTATGCTGAGCACGGAGACGCCCTTGGGCTTGACCCTCGACACTTTCAGGAAGCGGAAACTGTCGGCCTTCGGAAGCGTGAAGCTCACGGAAGTGACGACGACGCGGCTGCCGCCCCGATTGGCTAGGAAAGTCTCGATCGGCGTTTCACCGTCATCGGTGCTGACCGTCGCATCGAGCGCCAGCAGGGCAACAGCGAAATCGCCATACGGGCTCGGGGCAAAAAGATTGCCGCCGACGGTCGCCATGTTGCGGATGGCCGGGCCTCCGACGGCGCGGGCGGCCTTGGCGAGCGTGCCGAGCTCCGGATGGCCGGCGATCGCCGCCATGGTCACCGAAGCGCCGATGCGGACTTTGCCGCCGGCAACAGCGATGGTGGACAAAGACGGCTCGGTCGACCTGATAAGGCTGGATACCGAAACATCGCCTTCATTGGCCGCGCGGACGACCAGCGTGCCGCCACCGAGATAGCGGGTGCCGGCCGCCTTCAGTGCCGCGTTCGCGTCTTTCACCGTTGCAAAAGTCTGCAGTGCCAGCGCCATGGTCTGGCTCCTGTCAGCTCTGGCCGGCGAAATGGCTTTTCAGGGCGTTGAAGCCGCCCTGAAAGACATTGGCGCCCATGCCCTCGGCCAGCTTGTCTGCCTCCTCGGGCGCGGCGTCGAAGCTGGCGGTCCATTCGGCGTAGGTGCGGTCGCCATCGGTCACGCGCCGCAGCTGCAGGGTCGCCTTGTGGTTGGTCAGCGGCTGCGGCGTCTCGAGGATGGAGTAGCTGACCAGGAAATTCTGATCGGAGAAGTCGAGCAGCTTTTCGCGCAGGCGGGCGCCGCTGGCGAGCTGGAAATTGCGCACGCAGCCGATTGTGGTGGCATCCTTGCCGTCTTCAATGCGGCTTTCCACCATGCGCGGATGCCAGTCCGGCAGCCCGTTGAAGTCGCGTATGCGCGCCCAGACCTTTTCGACCGGCGCGTCGATGACGCTGGAGATGGTGACTTTGGCCATTCAAAATGTTCCCTTGCAAAAGCGATCCGGTGCAAGGGTAGGGCGGCCATTTCAGCGACGCTTATCAATGCGTCTTGAGCGCCTATCAAGGAGTCTGAAAAAGGGCGGGGAGTCTGAAAAAGGGCGGTTGGCTCAGGCGATCGCCCGCGCGGCCTCGCGGTAGAGCGTCGGCGGCACGCCGACATGGTCGCGGAAGAAGCGCGAGAAATTGCCCTGCGTGGTGAAGCCGAGATTGCAGGCGACCGAGATCAGCGGTTCCTGCGACCATTGCAGCTGCCGCACCGCTTCCTCCATGCGCAGCGTGTTCCAGTAGACATTGGGCGTCAGATTGGTCTGTTCCTTGAACAAAGCGAAGAAATGCGGTCGCGACAGGCCGACGCTGCGCGCCACGTCGTCGAAGCAGATGCGCTCGCAGACATTGGCTCTCATCAACTGGATTGCCTTGCGGACACGAAAATCCTGCATGGTGTTGATGCGGACACGGGCCTCCTGCGGCGCCGAGGCGTCGGCGGCGTCGAGCACGCTATCGATGAAACGCTCGATCTCGTAGTTGGCGATATCGTCGACGCTCTCATTGTCGCTGAGGTGGTCGAGCAGATTGGCGGCGGCCTGATGCAGCCACGGTTCCAGCGTGATCGCGGCTTGTGAAAACAGCGGCGCCGACGAAGGCAGGTCGCGGCGGCGCCGCGCCCAGTCGGGATCGATGTAGAAGGCGAGAAACAGACCGGGCGTCCCGTTTTGCGACAGAACATGGCTGTGCGGCTGGAAGGAGTTGATGCCGGCGGCCGTTCCAGGCCCAAGCCGGACGGTCTCGCGGCCGATGGTCATTTCGCCGGCCGTACCTTCCAGCCAGATGATGAGATGGGCCTCGACATGGGCATGGGTGACGAAGTCGCTTGCGACATTCAGGATAGAAACATGTCCGAACCGGCCCCAGTAGAGCCTGATCGCTTCCGTCATGGGTATATCCTCCCGCAGGCGACTGGCCTCCCTTCGCCTGCAGTGGGGATTGTGCGGCCGAGTTCGGGGCCGCGTCAAGACGCGCGCGGGCGGCGAGGGCGAATGACGGCCAGTGAGGCCGGATTTTCAGACTGAGCGATACGCACTGGAACGAATAGCGGTCGGGAGAATTGCCAACCTCAAACCGAAGCCGTCATGCCGCCATCGACATACAGCGTATGGCCGTTGACGAAGGACGAGGCGTCGGAGGCAAGGAACACCGCGGCGCCGATCAACTCGTCGACATTGCCCCAGCGCCCGGCCGGCGTGCGCTTTTCCAGCCAGGCGGAAAATTCGGGATTGTCGACCAGCGCCTGGTTCATCTCGGTACGGAAATAGCCGGGCGCGATCGCATTGATCTGCAGGCCGTGTTTGGCCCAATCGGCGCACATGCCCCTTGTCAGGTTGCGGATCGCGCCCTTGGTGGCGGTGTAGGGCGCGATGTTCGGCCTTGCCAGTTCGCTCTGCACCGAACCGACGTTGATGATCTTGCCCTTGCCGCGCGGGATCATGTGGCGGGCGACCGCCTTGGCTGCATGGAAGGCGCCCGACACATTGGTCTTGAACAGGCGCTCCCATTGCTCCTCGGGAAAGTCCTCGAGCGGGGCGCGGAATTGTATGCCGGCATTGTTGATGAGGGTGTCGATGGCGCCGATCTCGGCCTCGATGCGGGCAATGTCCTCGTTGACCGCCTGAAAATCGGTGACGTCGAATACCGAGGCGTGCGCCTTGAAGCCGGCGTTGCGCAGCTTTTCGACGGCGCTGTCGATCCTGGCGGCGTCGCGGCCGTTCAGCACCACGCTTGCCCCATGTTCGGCCAGGCCCCGAGCCAGCGCGAAGCCGATGCCCTGGCCGGAGCCGGTCACCAGCGCCAGCCGGCCCTCGAGGCTGAACAGGGAGTTGGCCATCAAACCGTCTTTTGTTTGACCATGATCTCCGGACAAACGGTTCCGTTTGTCCGAGAAAACCGGTTTCCACTTTTCGGGATCATGGTTCTAGTCGCTGCGGCGGAAATTGCGGATGCGGTCGAACAGCACCGCCAGCAGGATGGCGCCGCCGATGAAGACGCCTTGCCAGAAGGCATTGATGCCGAGCAGGCCGAGACTGTTGCGGATCACCTCGATCAGGGCCGCGCCGACGATGGCGCCGAAGGCGGTGCCGACGCCGCCGGCCAGATTGGCGCCGCCGATGACGGTGGCGGCGATTACCTGCAGCTCCATGCCGGTGCCGAGATTGGTGGTGACGGCACCCAGCCAGCCGGTCTGGATGATGCCCGCAATGCCCGCCGACAGTGCCGAGATCATGTAGACGGCAACCTTGATCTGGCGCACCGGAACGCCGGTCAGCGTTGCCGCGTGCTCATTGCCGCCGATGGCGAAGATATGGCGGCCGAACTTGGTCCAGCGCAGGATGAAGCCGGTGATCAGCGCCAGAAGGATCATGTAAAGCACCGGGTTGGCGATGCCGAACACCCAGGCGCCGCCGCCCAATGACAGAAGCTTGGCATGGTCCGGCCCGAACTGGAAGACCACCGTGTTGTTGGAGGCGACCATGGCGAGGCTTCGGGCGATCGACAGCATGCCGAGCGTCACCACGAAGGGTGGAAAGCCGAGATAGGCGATCAGCACGCCGTTGAAGGCGCCAATGGCGAGCGCGGTGGCAATCGAGGCCAGGATGCCGACCTCGATCGAGTAGCCGGCATGCATGGTGACGGCCAGCACCATCGACGACAGGCACAGCACCGAGCCGACCGACAGGTCGATGCCGCCGGTGATGATGACGAAGGTCATGCCGAGCGCGATGATGGCGACGAAGGTGATGTTGCGGGTGATGTTGTAGAGGTTCTTCGAGGTGGCGAAAGCGTCGGTGGCAAACGACAGGAACACGCAGGCAAGGATGACCGCGATCACCACCCAGAAAGTCTGGCTGGCAAACAGTCTCGCGGCCAAGGATTGCTGCTTATGCTCGATCGGCTGGTCAATTGTCAGTGCCATCGTCGACCTTCATCTGCTGTGCGTGGTGGAATTCGCTTGAAATCAAACCTGTTCGATAGCGCCGGTGATCAGCCCCGTGACTTCCTCGGGCGAGCTCGACGCAATCGTCTTGTCGGCGACCTTGCGCCCGCGCCGCATGACGATGACGCGGTCGGCGACGGTGAACACGTCAGGCATGCGGTGGCTGATCAGAACGACGGCGATGCCCTGATCGCGCAAATGGCGGATAAGGTTCAGCACTTCGGCGACCTGGCGCACCGAGATCGCCGCCGTCGGTTCGTCCATCAGCACGATCTTGGCCTGCGACAGCATGGTGCGGGCAATCGCCACCGCCTGGCGCTGGCCGCCCGACATCTGCTTGACGAGGTCGCGCGGACGGGTCTCGGACTTCAATTCGGCGAAGAGCTGGCCGGCACGCTTGTACATCGAGGCATAGTCGAGGATCCGGAACGGCCCGACGCCGCGCCGCAACTCACGGCCGAGATAGACATTGGCGGCGGCAGTCAGATTGTTGCAGAGCGCAAGGTCCTGGTGGACGATCTCGATGCCGTGCTGGCGGGCTTCCGCCGGCTTGTGCAGGATCAATTCCTTGCCGTCCATGTGCATGGTGCCATGGCTCGGGCGGAAATTGCCAGCGATCATCTTGACCAGCGTCGACTTGCCGGCGCCGTTGTCGCCCATCAGGCCGACCACCTGTCCGGGCTCGATCGACAGCGAAACGTCGTTGACGGCCTGGATGGCGCCGAAATGCCTTGAGATGTTGGTGAGTTCGAGAACCGCCACCAGCCTTTGCCTCCCCGTGTTTTGCGACCTGCAGCTGTTACCGGCGTGGATGCCGACGCTGCTTTGGCCTCGCTCTCCCCGGCTCCTCCCGAAGACGGCGTTAGCGTTCTTTTACGCAAAAGCCGGCGCACGTCAATCAATTGTCGGACGAATTGGGCCAGGACTATTTTAAAAATCCGTTTTGTAGGACAAATAGCATTGACGTTGGCGCCAAGCCGATATTAGCTAAGCGTCGGAGGAGATTATGCCGATCCCCGCTGGCGGTTCGCCGGCCGGAATTGGCGGAGGTTTGACGGTCCAGGATCCGGCGGCACCTGTGTGTGAGCTGGTCTGAAGCCGAATCTGGAAATGCTTATCGATCTGTCCTGGCGACACGAGCGCTCGCGAAACGACCCTCGGTCATCACGCATCCGGTCGATCTGTATGGCGGGCACGCCGTGTCCGTTTGTTTCAAGGGAGGACTGACATGAGGAAAACACTTTTGCTCGCCGCCGTCGCCGCCATGGCGTTGGGTGCCGGGCCGGCTTTGGCCAAGAAACAGCTCGTCATTGTCGTGAAAGGTCTCGACAATCCGTTCTTCGAGGCCATCCACCAGGGCTGCGAGAAGTGGAACAAGGAAAACGCCAGCTCGGAATATGAATGCTTCTACACCGGTCCGGCGTCGACTTCGGACGAGGCCGGCGAGGCGCAGATCGTCCAGGACATGCTGAGCAAGGCCGACACGGTGGCGATGGCGATCTCGCCGTCCAACGCGCCGCTGATCGCGCAGACGATCAAGAGTGCCAATCCGTCGATCCCGATCATGACGGTCGATGCCGATCTCAGCAAGGAAGACGCAGGTCTTCGCAAGACCTATCTCGGTACCGACAATTACCTGATGGGCAAGAAGATCGGCGAGTACATCAAGAAGGGCAAGCCGAATGGTGGCACGATCTGCACCATCGAAGGCAACCCGGCAGCCGACAACATCCTGCGCCGTGCGCAAGGCATGCGTGACGCACTGTCGGGCAAGGAGGGCCTCGCCGCACTTGCCGGTGAAGGTGGCTGGACCGAAGTCGCCGGCTGCCCGGTGTTCACCAACGACGATGGCGCCAAGGGCGTGCAGGCGATGACCGACATCCTCGCCGCCAACCCCAAGCTGGACGCCTTCGGCATCATGGGCGGTTGGCCGCTGTTCGGCGCGCCGCAGCCCTATCGCGATCTGTTCGGACCGCTCAAGGACCGGATCGCCAGCAACGACTTCGTCATCGGCGCCGCCGACACGATCGGCGACGAGATTGCGATCGCTCGTGACGGCCTTGTAACGGCTCTGGTCGGCCAGCGGCCGTTCGAAATGGGCTACAAGGCACCGTCGGTGATGATCGACCTGATCGAAGGCAAGGCGGTCGCCGATCCGGTGTTCACCGGCCTCGACGAGTGCACCAAGGATACGGTCGACACCTGCATCCAGAAGTAGGTTCTCGATTTCGGGGCGCCCGGCTGCGGGCGCCCCGTCATTCCTGGACGGAAGCGATAATTCCCGAACGGACGCAATGGTTGGGGCAACCGGCTCCGGCTTTGCTGCGCCCGTGATCTGGATTTTTCGGCAACGAGATCGGCGCCCGTGCGGTTCGGACCAGTCCGGACGACAGACGGTCGACGCATTGGAACGTGGATGCCGGACGAGAAGTCAAGCAAGCGAACCGACCGGGCCAAGGCACAAGCCGGCCACGGCCCGGCTGTCATGCGCAAGGCCGGTGCCGCGCATTTTGCGGGAGCGAGCGTCCATGTCTCGCTGGCCGGCGAGATTGGCCTGCGGATCGTGCGTGGCGACTATCCGCCCGGCACCATCCTGCCCAACGAGTCCAGATGGGCCGAGATCTTCAATGTCAGCCGTTCGGCGGTGCGCGAAGCCATCAAGATGCTGATGGCGAAAAGCCTGTTGGCTTCACGCCCCAAGATCGGCAGTTGGGTCGAGCCGAAGGAGCGCTGGAACCTGCTCGACCGCGACGTGCTGGCCTGGTACGCGACGGCGCCCGACCGCGAGGCGTTCCTGCGAACCGTGCAGGAGTTTCGTCATATCATCGAGCCGGAAGCATCGGCCTTTGCCGCCATACGGCGCAGTGACGAGCAAATGGCGGAAATCAGCCAGGCCTGCCGCGAGATGGGCGAGGCCTTGAGCCTGCAGGAGCGTATCCGCGCCGATACGCGCTTTCATCTGGCCATCCTGCGCGCCTCCGGCAACGACCTCCTTGTGCCGCTCGGCGTGTTGATCGAGTCGGCGCTCGACCATCTCTTCGCATTCACGACACAGCAGGTCGCCGATCAGCGCCAGGCGCAGAAGCTGCATGAGGCGATCGAAAAGAACATCCGCCTGCAGCGCCCGGCCGCCGCGCGCAACGCCGTGCACAAGCTGCTTGCGGATACCGATGAAGGGATCGGGCGCTGGAGGCGGTGATCGGCGCCTGCGTTGGGCAATCGGTTAAATGGTCTGCTTCTTGCCATCCTTCATCGGCATCAGGTCGACGCCGTTCACCTTGCCGATATGCGTTGCCAGCATCGGTACGAATTGCTCGGCCGGGCCGGTCGCATGAGCACCGGCGAAGGCGTTCTTGGTGGCGTTGCCGAGCGGGTTGGCAATGCCGGCCGCACCCGCCATCGATTCCAGATAGGTCAGGTCCTTGAAGGCATTGGCGATGGTGAATTTGTGCGCGTCGCGGTCACCTTCCAGCGTCCAGCGCATGAAGGTCTGGTAGAAGCCGCAATCCATACGGCCATTGCGGATGACGCTGTCGAAGCGCGGCGGCGAGATGCCGACCTTCTCAGCCAGTGCCAGTGCCTCGGAATAGATCGCGGCGTAGCCGAGCGAGATGAAATTGTTGAGCAGCTTCATGCGATGGCCATCGCCGGTGTCGCCGATATGGACGATGCGGCCGGCCCAGGTTTCGATTACCGGTTTCACCCTGGCAAAGAGGGCGTCCGGCGCGCCGACCATGGCGTCGAGTGTGCCTTCCCAGGCTTCCTTCGGCGTGCGGCTGAGCGGTGCGTCGACAAAATCGATGCCGAGCGCCTTGAGTTCAGCGGCAAGCGCAATGGTCGAGACGGGGTCGGAGGTCGAGCAGTCGACGACGACGGAACCTTTCTTCAAACCCTCCTTGAGGCCGCCCGGGCCGCGAATGATGGCTTCGACCTCGCGCGAACCGGTGACGCAGATGAAGACGATTGTCGATGCCGCCGCCACATCGCGCGAGGTCGATGCTTCGGTGGCGCCGCGGCCAAGCAGGTCTTCCGCCGGCTTGCGGTTCTTGCGGCCGAGAAAGGTCAGGCTGTAGCCTTTGTCGACGATGTTCTTGGCGATCCCGTGGCCCATCAGGCCAAGCCCGATGAAGCCGATCTTTTCGCTCGCGGCAGTCGTGTTCATGTCTTCAAGTCCTGTTGCAATGATTGATGTCAGGCGCTGCCGTTTTGCAGGCGAGGGTGGTTGCGGATGGCGATATTGTCTGACAATACACATAAATTCCTGAGGATGTGGAGAGCAAAATGACGAAGCGGATCATGTTCACCGGCGGCAGCGGCAAGGCCGGACGCCATGTCGTCCAGTATCTGGTCGAGCAAGGCTGCCAGGTGCTCAACATCGACACCAGGCCGCTCGACAACCCCAAGGTGCGCACGCTGATCACCGACATCACCGACAGCGGGCAGGTGTTCAACGCACTGTCGAGCTATATGGGCCTGCATGAATTCGACCCCTCGCTGCGTCCGCAGCCGGTCGATGCGGTGGTGCATTTCGCCGCCATCCCGCGCATCATGATCACCACCGACAACGAGGTGTTCCGCATCAATGCGCTCGGCACCTACAATGTCATCGAGGCGGCAGTTAAGCTCGGTATTCGAAAGGTAATCATCGCCTCCAGCGAGACCACCTATGGACTGGTCTTCGCCAACGAGCCGCGCGATCCAAAATATTTCCCGCTCGACGAGGAGTATGACGTCGATCCGATGGACAGCTATGCCTTGTCCAAGGTCGTCAACGAGAAGACGGCGCGGGCCTTCGCGCAGCGCAACGGCACCGACATTTATGCCCTGCGCATCGGCAACGTCATCGAGCCGCACGAATATTCGCTGTTTCCGAAATGGTTCGCCGATCCGGGTTTCCGCAAGCGCATCGCCTGGAGCTATGTCGACGCGCGCGACCTTGGCCAGATCACGCTGCGCGCCATAGAGAAGGACGGGCTCGGCTATCAGGTGTTCAACGCGGCCAATGACGACACCTCGTCCGACCTGCCGACAGCCGAACTCTTGAAGCGGTTCTACCCCGGCGTGCCGGTCAAGGCCGAACTCGGCGAATACGAGACGCTGCTCTCCAACCGCAAGGCGCGTGACGTGCTGGGCTTCCGCCCGGAGCATAGCTGGCGCAAATACGTCAAGCAGGCCTAGGCATGTCGACACTCAGGTGATGCCGGCCTGCGAATGACGGCTTTCTGCGCTTCCGCCTTCGCCGGCCGAAGCACTTATGAGTGGTCGTGGCAGTCAAGGCTACGGCCGGCGTAGGCCGGTGCTCACGTACCCAAAAGTACGCTGCGCTCCGGTTCTCGAAATCCGTCATTCTCGGATCGGCCTGACCTGAATATCGACATGCCAATCAAGCGGCGGATCGGGGCTGATCTGTGCACAGCGGGCAGCTTTGCGATGCAAGCCGCTTGCCGCGCTTGACAGCCTGCTTAATACGGACTTTCTGGACCCCATGCGGGACGCGAAGCCGAACAAGGAAAAATCGTTGGGGAAAGCGGCCTCCGGGGACCGTCCGGGCGGCGTTCGCCGGGCGGACGCCGCGCGTATTCCCGGCTCCAGCGTCCACGCCTCGCTGGCCAGTGAAATCGGCCTCAGGATCGTGCGCGGCGATTATCCGCCTGGCACCATCCTGCCCAATGAAGCGAAATGGTCGGAGACGTTCAGCGTCAGCCGCTCGGCGGTGCGCGAAGCGATCAAGATGCTGATGGCCAAGAGCCTTTTGGCCTCACGTCCCAAGATCGGCAGCTGGGTCGAGCCGAAGGAACGGTGGAACCTGCTCGATCGCGATGTGCTGGCCTGGTACGCGACGTCGCCGGACCGCGAAGTGTTCCTCAAGACGGTGCAGGAATTCCGCCATATCATCGAGCCGGAAGCGACCGCGTTCGCCGCGATGCGAAGAACCGACGAGCAGATGGCCGAGATCAGCCTGGCCTGCCGTGAGATGGGCGCGGCGACGAGCCTGCAGGAGCGGACCCGCGCCGACACGCGCTTCCATCTCGCCATCCTGCGGGCTTCGGGCAACGACCTGCTGGTGCCGCTCGGCGTACTGATCGAATCCGCCTTCGATCATCTCTTTGCCTATACGACACGGGAGATCGACGATCTCAACCACGCGCAGAAGCTGCACGAGGCGATCGAGAAGAACATCCGCCTGCAGCGCCCCGACGCGGCGCGCAATGCTGTGCGCAAATTGCTCGCCAACACAGACGGCGTCATCCGCGCCCGGTAAGGCCGGACCGGCCGCTAATCATCCTTGTCCCGTCCGAAGGCGCTGCGCAGTTCGTCCTTGGCGTCCTCAAGCACTTTTTTGCGCGCGGCAGGCAAGTTCTTGCCGGCTCGGTTGATGTAAAAATTCAGCATCGACATGGCGGATTGGAAAGGCTCGGCCTTGCGCCTGTGGCTGTGTTCGGCGGATCGTTTCAGCGAGGCGGCGATCTTCCTGGCGTCGTCGGATTCGAAGACGTGATCCTCAAGATCCATTGCGTTGCTGTGCTCGGTCACCTCGGCCGACCATTTTTTCCTGGTGGCGGTCATCGCAGGACTCCTTTGCGGGGTGGGTTGCCGGGAAACTCCGCACATCGGCATCGGTTCCGCCCTGGCTCTGGAGCCACGGATTTGCCCGCTGTGGCGCTGCTGCGGCCTGAGAATGCGCCGATAGTGGCGCAAACGGCAGCCGATCTCCGAGACCGCCGACAGGAAACGCCTTGACCCGAACCGACAGCCTCCAGCCCGGCCCCGGCATCGACAGCTCCTATGCCTGGATGCGGCTTGCCATCTCGATGCTGCTGGCGACGATCGGCGCCGTGGGCATGTGGGCTGTCGTCGTCGTGCTGCCCGCCGTGCAGGCCGAGTTCGGCGTCGACCGCGCCGCGGCGTCCATGCCTTACACGGCGACCATGGTCGGTTTCGCCGCCGGCAACGTGCTGGTCGGCCGCGCCATCGACCGGATGGGTTACTGGATCCCGGCGCTGATCTCTTCGATTGCGCTTTCCGCGGGCCTGCTGCTCGCGGCGCTGTCGACCTCGATCCTGCAATTCACGCTTGCCCAGGGGGTGCTGATCGGTATCGGCACGTCGGTGATCTTCGGGCCGCTGATCGCCGATATCTCGCACTGGTTCAACCGCCGTCGCGGTGTTGCGGTCACGGCGGCGGCGGCCGGCAATTACCTTGCCGGGGCGTTGTGGCCGACCATCATGCCGACGCTGATGAAGGCGGAGGGCTGGCGCTTCACCTATGCGGCAATCGGCATCTTCTGCCTGGTGACAATGGTGCCGCTGGTGCTGATGCTGCGGCGCGGTGCCCCGGCGGCGGCCGTCGCGGGTTCGCCCGGAAGCCGGTCGGTGCAGCCGATCTCGCTGTCGCCGGCGGCCTTGCAGGTGCTGCTGGTCGTCGCCGGGCTCGGCTGCTGCGTGGCGATGTCGATGCCGCAAGTGCATATCGTCGCCTATTGCATGGACCTTGGCTACGGCGTCGCACATGGCGCCGACATGCTGTCGATCATGATGGCGGGCGGCGTCGTCAGCCGGCTGGCGTCCGGCTTCCTCGCCGACCGTATCGGCGCCGTGTGGACATTGATGATCGGCTCGGTCCTGCAGTGCCTGTCGCTGCTGTTCTACATCCCGTTCGACGGGCTTGCCTCGCTCTATGTGGTGTCGCTGGTGTTCGGCCTGTCGCAGGGCGGCATCGTGCCTTGCTACGCGATCATCGTGCGCGATTACATGCCGGCCAGAGAGGCCGGCCAGCGTATCGGCATCGTCATGATGGCGACCATCTTCGGCATGGCGATCGGCGGCTGGATGTCGGGCTGGATCTACGATTTGACCGGCTCTTATGCGGCTGCGTTCCTGAACGGTATTGCCTGGAATATCTTGAATATACTGGCTATCGTTCTGTTATTGTGGCGGTCGCGGCGATCATTGACGGTTGCAGCTTAAGCCTTATTCCGGGCGCACAAAATGCATCTCGATCTTCACGGTAAGCCCATTCTTCTAACAATAGCGGTGTGGGCCTGCACCGCGGGATGCCTCGCAGGCGCCGCCGCAATTTTCTATTCGATTATCCTGGTGCTCGGCAGAACCGGGGCGCTTGTAGACACTACTGAGGAAAGATCACTTGGTTGGAGCGAGCGAGCCGGCCGCAGGAATAGCCGTTTCAACAGATTTCTTGTTGCTGACGAATTCCGATCGCTTCGCAAGCTCCTGTTTGGAGCATGGGCCGGATTTTTAGTCTCGTTTGGTCTTCTTTCTCTGCTGATTTTTCTCTTTGGGGAGCGGACATTGACCTAGCGTCGAGAAGGAAGCGCGCGGATAAATATCCCACTTTGACAACATATGACGGCTGCGGGCGCGATGGCTTCCGATCTGTATCTTGCGAGGACTCGATTTTGACCAAGCCGCGCACGCGCCGGGGCGGCGGCCGCCCGACCATCGCGGATGTCGCGCGCAAGGCCGGCGTCGGCGCCATCACCGTGTCGCGCGCCCTGCGCGAGCCGGAGCGTGTGTCCGAAGAGCTGCGCCGCCAGATCCAGGCCGCCGTCGACGAACTGGGCTACGTGCCGGACCCGAATGCCCGGGCGCTGGCCTCGGCGCGCGCCGAGGTGTTCGGCGTGCTGGTGCCGTCGCTTACCAACAACGTCTTCGCCGAGGTGGTGCGCGGCATCTATGACAGCCTGTCGGCCAGCCCGTTCCGCATCCAGCTTGGCAACACCCACTATTCCGGCCTCGAGGAAGAGCGGCTGCTGCAGCTGTTCGGTTCGCAACGGCCAGCGGCGCTGATCGTCGCCGGCATCGATCAGACGCCGGCTTCGCGAAAGCTGCTGGAAAGTGCCGGCTGCCCTGTGGTGCAGGTGATGGAAACCGGTCCCGATCCGGTCGACATGATGGTCGGCTTCTCGCATCTCGATGGCGGGAGGGCGGCGACCGAGCATCTGATCGAGGCCGGCTATCGCCGCATCGGCTTCATCGGCGCGCGCATGGATCCGCGTTCGCAGCGGCGCCTTGCCGGCTATCGCGCGGCGATGGAGGCCGCGGGCCTGTTCGACCCGCGCCTCGTCACCACCACGCCGGTGCTGTCCAGCGTGTCGCTCGGCCGCGAGATGTTCCGCGACGCGCTGGCCAAGGTGCCGACACTCGACGGGGTGTTCTGCAACAATGACGACATCGCGCTCGGCGTCTTGTTCGAATGCCATCGCGCCTCGATCGCGGTGCCGAAGACGATCGGCATCGTCGGTTTCAACGATCTCGACATGATGCAGGTGGCGTTTCCTTCGGTCACCAGCATCCGCACCCATCGTTATGAGATCGGCCGGCGTGCCGTCGCCATGGCGCTTGCTGCGATCGCCGGCAAAAGACCGGAGCAACGGATCGTAGACCTCGGTTTCGAGCTCAAGCGCCGCGAGAGCACGGCGCGTTGAAACGCACAGAAGCGACTGTGCGAATGCCGGTTTACACGCCAATTTGGTAGCGCTACCATCTCCTACAGGCAGGTGCATGAACGACAGGTCGCACCTGTTTATTATACATAAGCGACAACTAATACTTGTTTATTATGGATAATATGATAGTTTTCGCCCCGCTGGCGGCGACAAGGGAGGTACCGGGTCGGCCATCACGGGCGGCCGAGGAAGCGCATGGCGAGGCGGGAGGTGCCGGTCCATCGCGCGAAAATTCGCATTGCGAAACGAACAATCAGAACTGCAATCGGGAGGATTATCGATGATCAAGTCACTTGTTGGTGGCGTCGTTGCCGCCAC
>NZ_RZPW01000530.1:0-4491 GCF_003998455.1 Mesorhizobium sp. M7A.F.Ca.CA.001.08.2.1
CTGCGGACTAGGAACCTGCTGGAGGGGCGCATGATCTGGACGGGACACGCGAACCAGGGAATGAAAGCACGATTCAGAAACGGCGCTCGAAAGTGTCATCCAGCAATTTTTTGCATGCTTGACGGGAATGATCCCTGCGGCTGGCGAACAGCGCCCAGATTGATAGGATCGGAGCCGTAGCTGTAGGGAAGGAATGCACATGGATCTCGGCCTTGAAGGCAAGATTGCATTGGTGTCGGGAGGCTCCAAAGGCATAGGGTTCGCCTGCGCCAAGTTGCTCACGGCGGAAGGAGCAAGGATCGTCATCTGCTCCCGGTCGCCGTCCAACATCGATGCCGCCCTTTCCGTGCTTCCGGGTGCTGTTGGTATCGCCGTGGATTTGAGATCGGGCGATGACGCGAAAGAGGCTGTGGACAGGGTGTGGCAAGACGTCGGTCCCTTCGACATCCTCGTCAACAGCGCCGGGGCCGCAAAGCGCACGCCGGTACACGACCTCAGTCCGCAAGCCTGGCGCGCAGCGATGGATGACAAGTATTTTCCCTACATCAACGTCATTGATCCAGTGGTCAAGAAGATGGCTGACCGCGGCTCGGGCGTGATCGTCAACATCATCGGAAACGGCGGCAAAGTCGCCTCGCCGACCCATCTGGCTGGCGGCGCCGCCAACGCGGCGCTGATGCTGGCGACGGTCGGCCTCGCAAACGCCTATGCCGGTCGCGGTGTGCGCATCGTCGGGCTCAATCCCGGCCTCACGCAAACAGGCCGGGTGAGTGAAGGAATGAAAGCGGTTGCGGCAAGCCAGGGGATAAGTGAGCACGAAGCGCTGCGCCGGGCGAGGGACTCCATCCCCATCGGCAGATTGGCCGATCCCGCCGAAATCGCATCGGTCGTCGCCTTCCTGTGTTCCGCGAAAGCGAGCTACGTGACCGGTGTTGTTATCAACATGGATGGCGCGTCGGTGCCGATTGTGGTGTGACGCGCGCGCCGTTTCCTGGCCGGTTGCCAACAGAAGTTCAACCGATGGACAAGACGGCGGCGAGCAAGCCGCTCAACAACAAAGTACTGCGAGCAAGTGCCGTCTCATCAAAGTCGAAATGAGCCGTGTGGTGACCATCCGCTATATCGAAGCCGAGACCGAAAACTCCAGCAATTCCACCCTCGGTCGGCAACGGCTGAAGCCAGAAGAGTTGCGTCCTCGCCGGCTGAACTGCCGGGGGCTGCGATGAGCGGCTGAAGGCCGGGTTTCGAACCAACCGTCTTTCGAAAAATACCGATCTTATGCTGCCTTGACGATGCGGAACCCTTCGATCTCCTTGATCACCGGAAGGCCTTTCCAGCGGTCGGAATCATGCAGGATAATCAGTCGGTCGAGGTTGCCTCCGATCTCGGTGTTGATGCGGTCGATGGTCTTGAGCTGATCCCAAACGCTGCCGACGGCATTGTTGAGCGGCTGGTAGACACCGTCGTGCTTGTGGCCAGTGATCTGCCGGGATGAGTAGACACAATCGCCCGAAAGGACGATGCGGCCTCGCGAAGTCTCAACGATTACGAACTGCTGTCCCATCGTGTGGCCCTGTCCCAGCCGAACGTGGATGCCTGGCAGGAGATCGTCCCGGTCACCATCGACCAGTGTGAGGCGGTGTTCCACGGAGGCGTCGAAGGCGGCGCGCAGATCGTCCGGATCGATGATGGCGGTCAGGTAGCCGTATTGCGGTGGCAGCGCCATGGCCTCGTGCCAGGACAGCAGCTCCTGCTTCTGTAGATAGAGGCGGGCATTCGGAAACTGATCGATCGAGCCCATGTGGTCGAAATGCGCATGGCTGACGATGATGTCTGTGATGTCGCCAGGCGCCAGCCCCAGTTCGGCAAGCATCCGAACCGGGGAAATCCACCAGGGTATGCCGAATTTATCGGAGAAGTTCGGACCGGTTTCGTCCTTCATGAAGCCGGTGTCCACAAGCACGTTGCGGTCGCCGCGCCGCGCCAGAACAAAGGAAAAGGGCAAGTCCGTGGGGCCGTCTTCGTACATCCCGTTGACCAGATCGACCCATGGCTGGTTCTTAGATCGTGCGAACTCGATGACATAGATCTCCCAATGTACAGTCTGAGCCATGTGATCCTCCTCAGCTTTCCGCAAGTGAGCGGCCAAGGCTGGAAAGCCCGACCGCGATGATCAGGATGGCGCCCTGAAACACGTATTGGGAAAAGGTAGGCGCGCCAAAAATGTTGAGGCCGTTGAAGCCGAAAGCAATGATCAGGGCGCCCACCAAAGTCCCCAGGACATGGAACTCGCCGTCGCGCAAAGTCGCCGAGCCCAGAAATACTGCCGCGAACGCCGTCAGCAGATAGGAATCGGCCGCACTTGTCGTGCCGCTGCCCAGCCGCGATGCGAGCAGAATGCCGGTAAGGGCGGCGCATATGCCGGAGATGACGAAGCCAAGCGTCTTGATGCGATCGACGTTGATGCCGGCCAGGCGCGCCGCGGCAGGATTGCCGCCGACTGCCTGGATCTCCTGGCCGATGGAGGTGCGCTCGACCAGCACCCAAAGGATGCCCAGCACAAAGACCATGACGACGATGTTGTTGGGGATGCCGAAAAGCCAGCGGCCTAGCGAAAGCTGCAGGAAGGCCTCGGGTACGCCAGCAACGATGGGCACGCCGGCGGAGTAGGCGAAGGCGAGACCCGTGATGATGGTTCCAACGCCCAGCGTCGCGATCACCGAATTGACTTTCATCTTGGTGACGATGAAGCCGTTGACCAGGCCGATCAGCGCGCCAAGGGCGAGTACCATGAAAATGGCCAGGGGGATCGGCAGCTTGTCATGGACGATGAAGCCGGTGACGAGAATGCCGTGCAGGCTGGCGGCAAAGCCAATCGACAGATCGAGCTCGCCGACGACGACCGCCAATGTCAGGCCGCCGGCGATGATCATCGCAAGCGAGGCCTGGTTGAGAACGTTGGTGAAGTTGCCCAGGGTCGAGAACGCCTTCGGCGACAGGATCGAAAAGGCAACAATCATCGCCAGCAGCCCGAGGATGGTCGCGTAGCGCGCGAAAATTCCGAGCCCAGCCTTGGCTCTTGGTGTGAGGCGCCTGTTGTAGGTCGAAACATCGCTCATGTGGTCGTCCTCCCGGTCAATGGCTCCGCTCACCATAGCTTGCCTCGACAATAGCGGAGCGCGAGATCGATGCGCCGCTCATTTCGCGAACGATAAGGCCTTCCGCCATCACCAGCACGCGATCGCAAAGGTCCGGCAGTTCATCGGGTTCGGATGAGATGACGAGAACCGCCATGCCTGCCGCCGCGAGTTCGCGGATTTGGCGGTGGATCTCCGCACGCGCACCGATGTCGACCCCGCGGGTCGGTTCATCGAGAATGAGGATGTGCGGCGCGCGCTGCAGCCAGCGGCCGATGACCACCTTCTGCTGGTTGCCGCCGCTTAGCCGGCCAACAGGGCTGTCCACGCTTGCCGTCTTGATCGACAGCAGTTTCATCGTCTCGCGAGCGAGTGAGGACTGCGACTTTCGGCTGAGAAGCGGCACCCTGCGACCGAGCACAAGCTTGTCCAAATTGACCAGACCAAGATTGAAGGCGACGCTCTTCGTCAGGAAAAGCCCTTCCGTACGCCGCTCCTCTGGCACCAGGCCGAGCCCGGCGGCAACCGCAGCCTGCGGCGATTTCGGCGCGTAAGGCTTGCCTTTGAGCGTCATACCGCCCGAGTCGGCGCGATCGGCACCATAGATCAGCCGCACCAGTTCACTGCGTCCGGCACCGACCAGGCCGCCGATGCCCAGAACTTCGCCGTGGCGAAGTTCGAAACTTACGCCACGCACCTTGGGCAGGCGTGTCAGGTTCTGAACGCGCAGGACGATCTCATGGGTCTGCGGCGCATATTCAGGCCTACTGTCGTTACCGACATGGACAGAGCCGACGATCGCCTCGACCAACGCCTTCCTGGTCAACCCAGCACGGGTGAATTCGGCGACGGAATTGCCGTCGCGCAATACCGACACCCGATCGCAGAGTTTCAGAATCTCATCCAGGCGGTGCGAGACGTAAAGCACGGCCACACCGGATGCCGAGAGGTCCTTGATGATAGCGAAGAGCTTCTCGCTCTCGGCGGCGGAGAGAGAGGCGGTCGGCTCGTCCATCACGATAAGTCGCGATTTGCGGACCAGCGCGCGACAGATATTGATCAACCAGTTTTCGGCGGTCGACAACCCTTTCACATTCGCATTGAGCGAGGCGGTGATGCCGACGCGTCTTGCGATGGGCTCGACATCGCGGGCGATGGCCGCCCAGTCTGTCAAGCCGAAGCGCGATCGTTTTGGCACGCCGAGCATAATGTTCTGGAGGACGGTCATCCCCGGAACGAACGCCAGTTCCTGGTGAATAAAGCTCATGCCGAATGCCGTCGCGCGGTGCGCCGTCTCGATGCCGACTGTGTGCCCATCGATCTCGATCGACCCCTGATCCGGATGGTTGAGGCC
>NZ_RZPW01000531.1:0-4477 GCF_003998455.1 Mesorhizobium sp. M7A.F.Ca.CA.001.08.2.1
ACGGGGCCGACCGGGAGAGGCTGGTCAGCAATGCCGATCTCGCCATGTATCGGGCAAAGAACGACGTGACGCGGGCCGTCTGCTTCTACGAATCCGCCATGGACGAGACGGCGCGGGCGCGCCGCGCGCTGGCCACCGACCTTCGGCAGGCGATCGACCGCGGCGAGCTTTCGCTCCACTATCAGGTGCAGACCTCGGTCCAGACCGGCGCCACCTGCGGCTACGAGGCGCTGCTGCGCTGGACCCATCCTGTGCAGGGCATGATCCCGCCCGCCGAATTCATCCCGATCGCCGAGGAGAACGGCTCGATCATGGCGATCGGCGAATGGGTGTTGCGGACCGCATGTCGTCAGGCGGCATCCTGGGACAACAATCACAAGATCGCGGTCAATTTGTCGCCGGTGCAGTTCGCCCATGCCGACCTCGCCAAGCTCGTCCACCAGATACTGGTCGAGACCGGGCTGTCGCCGAAACGGCTGGAGCTGGAGCTGACCGAATCGACGATTGTCGCCGACAAGGTGCGCACGTTGCATGTCCTGCGCCAGATCAAGGCACTGGGCGTGACGATCGCGATCGACGATTTCGGCACCGGCTATTCATCGCTCGATACGCTGCGCTCGTTTCCTTTCGACAAGATCAAGCTCGACCGCTCGTTCATGGCCGATGTCGAGCGAAGCCCGCAGGCCAAGGCGATCATTCGGGCGGTGCTGACGCTGGGCCGCAGCCTCGACATTCCGGTGCTCGCCGAAGGCGTCGAGACGCATGTCCAGCTCACCATCCTGCAAGTCGAGGGCTGCAACGAGGCGCAAGGCTATTTCCTTGGCCGGCCCAAGCCGATCGACCAGATCACCGGGGGTTTCGATGTCCGCAACTATCAGCTCGTCGCGGAGGAGCCCGCCAGGATGCGGCTGAGCAGGCAGGCATAGGATTGCGGCGGCTGGCTGCCCGCGAATGCCTTCGCCAGACGCCTGCTGGATCGACCGTCGGATCGCTGCTGTGTCTGGCACTGTCATGGCGCATCCTGTATAGGGCCTCCCCAATCCCTTGAGGCCGCTCATGTCGTTCATTCCAGATACCGCCACGCTGATCCAGTTCGCCATCGCCACCGTCATCCTGGCGATCACGCCGGGGCCGGACATGACCCTGTTCGTCTCGCGCACGCTGAGCCAGGGCCGTGCCACTGGCTTTGCCTCGATGGCCGGCGCGCTGTGCGGCACGCTGATCCACACCACGCTGGTGGTGGTCGGCGTCTCGGCGCTGATCGTCGCCTCGCCGATGGCATTCTTCGTGCTGAAGATCTTCGGCGCCGGCTACCTCGTTTTCCTGGCCTGGCAGGCAATCACCAGGGGCTCGGCCTTTTCGCCGGAAAAGAAGACAGGCCCCGAGATTTCGCTGGTGCGCAGCTGGGCGGCGGGCCTCGGCGTCAATCTGCTCAACCCGAAGATCATCCTGTTCTTCATGACCTTCCTGCCGCAGTTCGTCTCCGCGCATGATCCGAACGCACCGGGAAAGCTGTTTTTCCTTGGGCTGATGTTCATCGTGCTGTCGGTGCCGGTGACGGTGCCGATGGTGCTGGCGGCGGAAAAGTTTTCGGCGGCGATGAAGGCCAGCCCGCGCGTCACGCGGGTGGTCGACTATCTCTTTGCCGGCGTGTTCTCCGCCTTCGCCCTCAAGATCCTGACGGCGCAGGCAAAGTAGGCGCCGTCATCCTGTATGGCCATCTTCTTTTGAGCCTGGTTCGCCTTGCCACCAGCTTGCGGCCCAGCGCCCGGCGCTGAGCCAGTAAAAGATACCACCGACCATGCCGCTGCCGATCACGGCCATGATGGCGCTGGTGTCCCTGACGGCGAAGGCGCTGTCACCGCTGTGGTCGGCAAGCCCGAGGAAAACACCGGCAACCACCGCGCCCGCCAGCGCATAGAACAGCCAGTCGCGCCGGCCCAGGATTTCGGCAAGCAGGATGACGACAGAGGCCGGCATCAGGGCGAAATAGGCGACGAACAGGGCGGCGAAGGGAATTGAGAAATACAGGGAAGCCGTCGCCGTCGGATGTGCATGCTCCGGCGTGTAGCCGAGCGATGCCAGGAACAGGATGTTGAGGAAGGCGCTCGCCGCCAGCGAGGCGACGGCATAGCCGAACAGGATGACGGTGAAACGGATGAGGTAGCCGACGAGACGCGCCATCAATCCCGGCCCAGATTCCGGCCCGTGCCGGACCTGCGTCCAGCCAGAAGCCAGTAGATCCAACCGGCGGCGATGCCGGCGGTGGCGAGAAAACCCAGAAAGCCCGGATTGAAGACAAAGCTGCTGGCGGAGCGCGGCATGGATACGCCAAAGGCGATGGACGTGATCGCACCGGTGGCGGCGAAGTAGAACCATCCCCGAAGTGAAAACCGTTCGGCGACAAAGAGCGCCGGGCCGACGATCAACAGCGCGCCGATCATTACGGTCAACACGGCGAGCGGGAACGAGCCAAGCCAGTCGAAGGCGAAAATGATCGACCAGTTGCCGTCTTCGATGCCTTCCAGAAGAGCGATCAGCAGCACCGGCACCAGGATCGAGGTCAGCACGGCGGCGACATAGCCGACCGCCATGATGGCGAGGCGTCTTAGGCAGGCGAAGGGGCGGTTCACGCCTCGCCGTGCCCCGCTATCATCATCGCTTCCAGAGCCAGCCGGTCGACCTTGCGCATGCGCTCGGAGTCGGATTTGAGCTGGCCGCAGGCGGCGAGGATGTCGCGGCCGCGCGGCGTGCGGATCGGCGAGGCATAGCCGGCATTGTTGATGTAGTCGGCGAATTTCTCGATCGTCTCCCAGTCCGAGCACTGGTAATTGGTGCCCGGCCACGGGTTGAACGGGATCAGGTTGATCTTGGCCGGAATGCCCTTGAGCAGCTTGATCAGTCCCTTGGCGTCCTCGATGGAATCGTTGACGTCCTTCAGCATCACATATTCGAAGGTGATGCGCTTGGCGTTCGACAGGCCCGGATAGGCGCGGCAGGCGGCGATCAGTTCCTTCAGCGGATACTTCTTGTTGATCGGCACAAGCAAGTCGCGCAGATCGTCATTGGTGGCATGCAGCGAGATTGCCAGCATGACGCCGATTTCCTCGCCGGTGCGGAAGATTTCCGGCACGACGCCGGAGGTCGACAGCGTGATGCGCCGCTTCGACAGGGACAGGCCGTCACCGTCGGAAGCGATCAGCAGCGCCTTCTTCACCGCTTCGAAATTGTAAAGCGGCTCGCCCATGCCCATCATGACGATATTGGACACTTTGCGGCCTTCGGCCGGCACGATGGCGCCGTCGGGCGTGTCGCGGTCAGGGAAATCGCCGAGCCGGTCGCGGGCGGTTAGCAGCTGGGCGAGGATCTCCTCGGCCGTCAGATTGCGCACCAGCTTCTGCGTGCCGGTGTGGCAGAACGAGCAGGTCAGCGTGCAGCCCACCTGGGAGGAGATGCACAGCGTGCCGCGACCCTCTTCGGGAATGTAGACGGTTTCGATCTCGACGGGCCGGCCGGCGCCGCGCGGCGGAAAGCGGAACAGCCACTTTCGCGTGCCGTCGGCGGAAATCTGCTCCTCGACGATCTCGGGCCTGGCGACGGTGAAATGCTTGTTGAGCTCAGCACGCAGATCCTTGGAGATGTTGAACATGCCGGCGAAATCGGAGACGCCGCGCACATACATCCAGTGCCACAGCTGCTGGGCGCGCATTTTCGCCTGGCGCTCGGGCACAGCGCCTGATGCAACCAGAGTCTCGGCGAGTTCGATCCGCGTCAGGCCGATCAGCGACTGCTTTTCGGGCTGTGCCGAGCGGGCACGCAACGCGTCGCGGGCGCTGTCAGTGGTGAGATCGAATGAAAGGGTCATGGTTGCACTGATATAAGCGGTTTGCGGCCGATTTCACGCATCGTGCCGGAAAGGAAGCGCGGCGCATAGCACAGGTTGAGGGCAGAGTCATGCTCAGCTAGCTTTACGATCTACGATCGCCTTGGAACGACGTCGGCACCGCCCCTCGTCATGGCGGGCATTTCTCTCCCGATAATGCCTGTCTTGCGGCGGCAGCGCGTTTGGCTGATGGCTTCCCCCACTCCGTCGAGCGTAGCTCGACGGAGTGGGGGTCGACCTTTCACCGAAGCGATGCTTCCGCCTGGCACTCAGGCGAGCGCCAACGACAGGTTTTTCCGGCGCTAGTTTAATAGACTGCCCAGCTGTGTTAGGCCGAAACATTCCCCGCTCGAGGACAGACATGGCCGGCACATCGCGAAAATATCCCATGCTGCGGCGTTCGCGCGCGATGTGGGGCTCACGGCGGGTCTGGCAGCCGCGCCTGGTGTTCTGGGCGGGCGCGCTTGGCATCGGTGTGATCAGCGTGCTGTTCGCGGTGCTGGCCGACAGGGCGCAGGAACTGTTTCAACTGATGACAGGAGATGCAGGCGGCTGGCGTTTCTATCTGCCGCTTGCCATTACGCCGTTGGGTTT
>NZ_RZPW01000532.1:0-4468 GCF_003998455.1 Mesorhizobium sp. M7A.F.Ca.CA.001.08.2.1
CGTCGAAACCGAGCAATCATCATCTGCTATGCCGAACCAAAAGAATTCCCCGCAGGCAGCATTTCGTAGGCGGCGCCGGGGCGGAAGGCAATATGCCGGCTTCTGGAGCCGGCAATTGGCCGCCAGCCTTGCGAAACCTTCGTCATTTGGCTAAGGAGGCCGCGCATTCAGCGGCCGGCGTCAGCCGGCCTTCCGCTTTTCGGGATTCCGGCTTTTGGCTGGGATCCGGCTTCAGGCAAAGGCATTTCGCTCCCATGGCGCGCATCGTGATGAAATTCGGCGGAACCTCCGTCGCCGACATCGCCCGCATCCGCAACGTGGCGCGTCACGTCAAACGCGAGGTCGACGCCGGCCATGAGGTGGCGGTGGTCGTTTCGGCGATGGCCGGGAAGACCAACGAACTGGTCGGCTGGACGCGTGAGGCCTCGCCGATGCATGACGCACGCGAATATGATGCGGTCGTCGCTTCCGGCGAGCAGGTCACGGCCGGCCTGCTGGCCATCACTTTGCAGAACATGGGCGTGCACGCCCGCTCCTGGCAGGGCTGGCAGATCCCGATCAAGACCGATAATGCGCATGGGGCGGCGCGCATCCTCGACATTGACGGTGCGTTCCTGATCAAGCGCTTCGGCGAGGGCCAGGTGGCGGTGATTGCCGGGTTCCAGGGCATCGGCCCGGACAATCGTATTGCCACGCTCGGCCGCGGCGGCTCCGACACCAGTGCTGTCGCCATCGCTGCGGCGGTCAAAGCCGATCGCTGTGACATCTACACCGATGTCGACGGGGTCTACACCACCGATCCACGCATCGAGCCCAAGGCGCGGCGGCTGGCCAAGATCTCGTTCGAGGAAATGCTTGAAATGGCCTCGCTCGGCGCCAAGGTTCTGCAGGTGCGTTCGGTCGAGCTTGCCATGGTGCACAGGGTGCGTACCTTCGTGCGGTCGTCCTTCGACGATCCCGACGCGCCCGGAATGGGGGATTTGTTCAATCCGCCCGGAACGCTCATTTGCGACGAGGAAGAGATCGTGGAACAGCAGGTCGTCACCGGAATTGCCTACGCCAAGGACGAAGCGCAGATTTCACTGCGCCGGGTCGGCGACCGGCCGGGCGTTGCCGCCGGCATCTTCGGGCCGCTGGCCGAGGCCAACATCAATGTCGACATGATCGTCCAGAACATTTCCGAGGACGGCAAGTTCACCGACATGACCTTTACCGTGCCGTCGGGCGATGTCGACAAGGCGCTGGCCGTGCTTGAACGCCTCAAGGCCTCTATCGGCTACGATGTCGTGCAGTCGGAAGCCGGCATGTCGAAGGTTTCGGTCATCGGCATCGGCATGAGGAGCCATGCCGGCGTCGCCGCCACCGCTTTCAAGGCGCTGGCCGACAAATCGATCAACATCCGCGCCATCACGACCTCGGAGATCAAGATTTCGATCCTGATCGACGGCCCCTATACGGAACTTGCGGTTCGTACTTTGCATTCCGTCTACGGTCTGGATAAGCAGTAGCGAGAACGATTTGAGTTGTTGCGTGTGCGCCGGTCGCGGTGGAAACTGCGGCGGGCAGAATGCCCATTGGAGAACAAGCCGCGATGCGTGATCAGGCCAGTGGCCCGCGCGTTTTGCTCAAACGGCTCCGCGAGCTCATGCAGGAGCCGCTGGAGCCGCAGGAGCGGCTTGACCGGATTGTGCGCGACATCGCCTCAAACATGGTCGCGGAAGTCTGCTCGCTCTATGTGCTGCGTGCCGATTCGGTGCTCGAACTCTACGCCACCGAAGGTCTGAACCCGAACGCCGTCCATTTGGCGCAGTTGCGGCTGGGCCAAGGCCTGGTCGGCACGATCGCCGCCAGCGCGCGGCCGCTCAACCTGTCCAATGCGCAGGAACACCCTGCCTTCGCCTACCTGCCGGAGACCGGGGAAGAGATCTACAACTCGTTCCTGGGCGTGCCGGTGCTGCGGGCAGGGCGCACGCTGGGCGTGCTGGTGGTGCAGAACAAGACCATGCGCCACTACCGCGACGACGAGGTCGAGGCGCTGGAAACCACGGCGATGGTGATCGCCGAGATGATCGCCACCGGCGATCTGGTGCGGCTGACCCGGCCCGGCCTCGAACTCGATCTGCGCCGTCCTGTCAGCTTCACCGGCCTGTCCTTCAATGAAGGTGTCGGGCTTGGCCATGTCGTGCTGCACGAGCCGCGCATCGTCGTCACCAATCTGTTCAACGAGGACAGCGAGGAAGAGGTTCGCCGGTTGGAGACCTCACTCAGCTCGCTCAGGCTGTCCATCGACGACATGCTGGAACGCCGCGACGTCGCCTTCGAGGGCGAGCATCGCCAGGTGCTGGAAGCCTATCGCATGTTCGCCAACGATCGCGGCTGGGTGCGACGGCTGGAAGAGGCGATCCGCAACGGCCTGACGGCGGAAGCCGCGGTGGAAAAGGTGCAGAGCGACATGCGCGCCCGCATGCTGCACATGACCGATCCCTATCTGCGCGAGCGGATGAGCGATTTCGACGACCTCGCCAACCGCCTGCTACGCCAGCTGATGGGGCGCGGGCCGGAAGATGTCGCGGCATCGCTGCCTAAGGACGCCATCATCGTCGCCCGTTCGATGGGGGCTGCCGAACTGCTCGATTATCCCCGCGACAAGATGCGCGGGCTGGTGCTCGAGGACGGTGCAGCGACCAGCCACGTCGTCATCGTCGCGCGTGCCATGGGCATCCCCGTCGCCGGCCAGATGAAGGGCGCTGTTTCCATGGCGGAAAACGGCGATGCCATCATCGTCGACGGCGAGGAGGGCGTGATCCATTTGCGGCCGCAGCCAGATCTCGAGGCCGCTTATGCCGAAAAAGTGCGTTTCAGGGCGCGCCGGCAAGAGGTCTACCGCGAACTGCGCAAGAAGCCGTCGACGACCAGGGATGGTGTACAGGTCGATTTGCTGATGAATGCCGGTCTCGCCGTCGACCTGCCGCAGCTTGCCGAAGCGGGCGCGGCCGGCATCGGTCTGTTCCGCACCGAATTGCAATTCATGGTCGCTTCCACCTTTCCCCGGGCCGAGGCCCAGGAAAAGCTCTACCGCGACGTGCTCGAAGCGGCGCGCGGCAAGCCCGTCACCTTCCGCACCATCGACATTGGCGGCGACAAGGTGCTGCCCTATTTCAAGGGCGCGATCCAGGAAGAGAACCCGGCGCTTGGCTGGCGGGCGATCCGCCTGACGCTCGACCGGCCGGGCCTGCTACGCACCCAGATACGCGCTTTGCTCAAGGCCAGCGGCGGGCGTGAGCTGAAGCTGATGCTGCCGATGGTGACCGAACTCGGCGAGATCGCCCAGGCACGCGAGATCATCGACCGCGAGGTGCGGCATTTGTCGCGCTTTGCCCATCATTTGCCGACCAGCCTGAAGCTGGGGGCGATGCTTGAAGTGCCATCGCTGCTGTTCCAACTCGATGAATTGATGAAAGCGGTCGATTTCGTCTCGGTCGGTTCGAACGATTTGTTCCAGTTCGTCATGGCCGTCGACCGCGGCAACACGCAACTGGCCAACCGCTTCGACACGCTGTCGGCACCCTTCTTGCGCGTCCTCAAGCAGATCGCCGATGCCGGCGTCCGCAATCACACGCCGGTGACGCTGTGCGGCGAACTCGCCGGCAAGCCGATCTCGGCGATGGCGTTGATCGGCCTTGGTTTCCGCTCGATCTCGATGTCGCCGGCCTCGATCGGGCCGGTCAAGGCGATGCTGACGGAACTGCCGCTGGACGAATTGAAGGCGTTTTTCGACGACAATCTGATGGCTCCGGCACAGGGCCTGCCGATGCGGGCGCTGCTGCAGGCCTTTGCCGACGACCGTTCGATCCCGTTATAGCAGCCTCATCATGGTCAATTTGCCCCGCGATCGTATGGATCAAGTCGTCAAGCGTTTCGAGATGCTCGAAGCGCAGATGTCGGCCGGCCCGGCGCCGGACGCCTATGTGCGGATGGCGTCCGAATATGCCGAAATCCAGGACATGGTGGCCAAGGTCAGGGCGCTGCGCGCGGCCGAGCATGAACAGGCCGACCTCGAAGCCATGCTTGCCGACAGGGGCACCGACGCCGAGATGCGGGCGCTGGCCGAGGCCGAGCTGCCAGGGGTCGAAGACCGCATCGAGGCGCTGCAGAAGGACATTCAGATCCTGCTGTTGCCCAGGGATGCCGCCGACGACAAGAACGCCATTCTCGAAATCCGCGCCGGCACCGGCGGCGATGAGGCCGCGCTTTTCGCCGGCGACCTGTTTCGCATGTACGAACGCTACGCCGCCGAACGCGGCTGGCGTTTCGAGACCGCCTCGGCCAGCGATGGCGACGCCGGCGGCTACAAGGAAATCATCGCCACGGTGTCGGGCAAGGGCGTCTTTGCGCATCTGAAATTCGAATCCGGCGTGCACCGCGTACAGCGCGTGCCGGCGACCGAGGCCAGCGGGCGCATCCACAG
>NZ_RZPW01000533.1:0-4467 GCF_003998455.1 Mesorhizobium sp. M7A.F.Ca.CA.001.08.2.1
TCGTTATCCTCCCAGATGTGTTGACTGCTGCATTCCCACCGGCTTTGACCCCGGCCTCACTCCCAACTCTGATTTGAGCACGGATTGTCGCGAGCTCAAAACAGTCTCAATCCCGGCACGCGCACCCTGAGCCGGTACAGCGACGTCGACGCGGCAATGTAGAGGCTTTGCAAATCGTCGTCGCCGAAGGTGAAATTCGCGCAATCTTCAGGCGTCCGGATGACGCCAAGAATGGTGCCCGACGCGTCGAAAATGTGGATGCCGCCGGGTCCGGTGCAGTAAAGATTGCCGCGGCTGTCGATCTTCATGCCGTCGGGCGCTCCCGGCCCCTCGCCCTCGGTTACTGCCCACACCGCGCCGCCATTGAGGTCGCCATTGGCTTCGACGCCGAACACCCTGATGTGCCCGCGTTCGGTGTCGTTGATGAACAGCCGCGACTCGTCCAGCGAAAAGCACAGCCCGTTCGGCTGCCCGAAATCGTCGGCCAGCAATGTCAGCCGGGCGCCGTCGCCATCGATGCGGTAGACGCCCTGGAACGGCAGCTCCTGCGGGCGTGGCACGCCATAGAACTCCCTCCGGCCATAGCCCGGATCGGTGAAGTAGATCGATCCGCCGGTGGCAACGACGATATCGTTCGGGCTGTTGAGCTGCTTGCCCTGATGGTGCGTGGCAAGCACTGTTGCGCTGCCGTTGGGCTCGGCGCGGGTCACGCGGCTCGTTGCGTGCTCGCAGGTGACCAGCCGCCCCTGGCGGTCCAGCGTGTTGCCATTGGCCTTGTGGCTCGGCTCGCGGAACAGCTCGATCTCGCCCTCGGCACTGCGGCGATACATCCGGCTTTCCGGAATGTCGGAGAAGACCAGCCATTTCTCATAGGGATGCCAGACCGGCCCTTCGAGGAAGCCGAAGCCGCTCGCCACCATCTCAATGGTCGCATCGCCGACGACGTCGTCGAAACCGGAATGACGCGCACGCGCCGGCACCGACATCATCGGCTCCCGGCGCGAACAGCCGTGCTACTCCGCATGGTGACGAATGGCATGAGCGCTTCCCGATACAGTCTTCTTGTTGGGGCAGAGCGTAGGCGCGGTCCCGACGAGCCGATACGGGTCAAAGCGCACGGGCGACTGTGCATTTGCACAGTCGCCCGTGCCTATCGAGCGTAGAATACCGGCGACGTCAGATCAGGGCCGGCGAACACTTCGCAAAAGCGCGGTCAAGGTTGCGCTCGCGCAAGCCACCGCCACGAGCACGACAACGCCGGCAGAGTTGGATTTTTGCCCTGCGCGAAATGAGTCGTGCTGCGCGGGCAGAGGGCTGTGAACCAACCTCTTCAGATCGGACCGGCTGCCGTGGCGAACGGAATAGGCGCGCGTGAACTCGGCACCGAGGAGGAAAATCTCCGACGAGTAGTAAACCCAGAGCAATATCACGAGCAGTCCGCCGGCGGCGCCATACGACGACGCAATCGCGCTGGTGCCGATATACCAGCCGATAAGCGATTTTCCCAATGTGAACAGGGCCGCGGTCCCGACAGCGCCAATTGCCACATCGCGCCATTCCAGGGTTCGATCGGGCAAAACCTTGTAAATGGCGGCAAACATCACGGCGATAAGCGCAAACGAAACGACGCCGTTGATCCCGCTGAGTATGATCGTTCCGAACGGCAGATGGGCGTTGATGAAAGCGCCCAGTGCCGAAATCGCGGCGCTTGCGATGAGAGAGACCAGCAACAGGAACCCGAGTGCGGCCACCAACCCCAGACTGGCGGCCCGTGCCCTCACCAGACGCGACAGGGAATTGCCTTGCGGTTCGATCTTCCAGATTGTGTTCAACGACTGCTGCATTTCGCCGAAGACGCCAGACGCGGCCACCAGCAAGGTGACCAGCCCTATGATCGCGGCCCAGGTGCCGTACAGCCTGCCGGATGCACTTTCCAGCGCAGTCTTGAGGAGATCGGCGCTTTCCGGTCCCATCAGCCCTGATATCTGCGCGGACAAGGCCAATTGTGCGGCATCGTGGCCGAAGACGAGACCAGCAATCGCAACCACGATCAGCAAGATCGGCGCCAGCGAGGTGGCGGCATAAAAGGCCATCGCCGCACCATGGCTGAGCGCATTGTCGTCGATGAAACCGACGACGCTTTCACGCACCAGGTGCCATGAATCTGCAAATGAGGGTCGCACTTCGGTACCGCAGGCGTTGAGTTGGCGTTCACTAGCAATGCACCGGACCTTCCGATGTTCCGGCTTGTGGCCGCCGCTGTTTCAGTGCTCCGCCAGCCAGGCATCGAGCCGGTCCTGTTCGCGGCGCAGCGCGTCGATGTTGATCAGGCCACGCGCCATGGCGAGATAGATCGCCCGCGTCCGCGAGTTGAACACGGAAGCATCGCCGGCGCCGTCCTCCGCCGGCACGATGCCGAGCTTGTCGTAGCAGTGCTTGATGCGGCTCTGCGCACCACGGATCGACAGGCCGCGCCGTGCCGCGATCGCCCGGTCGGTCAGGCCGAGCGCGATGTCGATCAGGCTTTCATATTCGCCGTCGGTGATGCCCTCGAACTTGTCCTGAACGCGATGCTGGATGCCGCGGATCTCGCGGTCGATGATGCAGTGGCCTTCGCGGAAAACCCCGCGCAGGGCGGACCGCATGCCTTCCTCCGTCGCCGATTTCAGCACATAGCCGTAGACAGAGCCGGGAGGGACGATGCGCGCCACGCCGCGCACATAGGCTTCGTCGGCGAAATTCGACCAGAACAGGATGTGCGTGCCGGCGCGGCGGTTCCAGATCGCCCTGGCAACTTCGATTCCCGTCGCCTTCGGCATCTGCAAATCGAGCACGACATGCAGTGGCTCGCGCTCAGTCGCCAGGTTGATGGCGTCCTCGCCGTCGCTCGCTTCGATCACCTCGACGTCACCGGGCCACAATTGCTCCACCGTTCGCCGCGCGAAGCTACGGTGCAGCCCGTCATTCTCGGCGATCATCACAAGCATCACATGGCCTCCGATACGGCGAGTTCGCCAGGCATTGTTGCAGCCGCCGCCAGTTCCCGTGATGGCTGGCGGTCGATCTCGACGACGACACGGGTGCCGCCGTTCTTGCGGCCGGCCTGGCCGATGCGCAGCCGCGCCCCGATAAGGGCTGCCCGCGTGTGCATATGGCCGATGCCGCCATACGCGGCCGGGTCAACGGCGCCGCAGCCCTGGCCGTCATCCGTGACGATCACCCGCAGCACGCTCGCGGTCGACGCCAGCAGCACGTCGATGCGGTGCGGCGCGGCATGGCGAACGGCATTGTTGATCGCTTCCTGCACGATCCGGTAGAGCGCGGTCCGCACTGGCTCCGACAGGGTGTCGGCGCCGCCGTCGCTGGTGTCGGCGATGCGTACGGCGATCGGCGGCTTGGCCCTGGCGACGCTGCGGTTGAGATGCGCCTCGACCGCATCGCGCAGGCCGAACAGTTCAAGCACGCTCGGCCGCATGTCGTCGACGATGTGGCGCAGTTCCGTCAGGCAGCCGGCGACCTCCTTCTCGAGATCGGCAAGCTGTGCTGCCCGCGCCACGCCCTGGCCGCGAAGTGCCGAGAGCTGGCGCGCGATCCGGGCGAGATCGGCAAGCGTCTGGTCGTGCAGGTCCATGGCCATGCGCCGGCGTTCGCGCTCCATGCCTTCGGTCAATTGCGAGGCGCCGACGCGCAGCAGCTCGACGCGGTTTCGCGCCTCGCTCTCGGCCAGCATGGCGCGGCGCGCCTCCTCGGTCTGGATCAGCGCGAAGATGTAGGGCGCGATCAGGTCGGCGCATTGCTGCGCGACCGCGACGTCGGCAAGCGTGTAGCATTCGACCTCGTGCCGGCTGATGTTGAGCGCGCCGATGATGCCGCCGCGCGCCCTGAGCGGCACGACGATGCGGCTGCGCAGCCTGGCGGCGAAGATCGGACCATCGATAGCGGTGGCGAAATGGAACCGCTCGTCGCTCAGCGCGTCGTCGGCGAGCAGATAGGGGACTTCGCCCCACAGCACCGAGCGGATCGGGCTGACTTCGGTCGGCAGCGGATGCTGGGCAAGCTCGCTCCAGCTGGTGTGGAAGCCGGCTTCGTAACAGGCGTGCCGGCGCCCATCATGCGACAGCACCGCCAGATCCATGTGGTCGTGCGGGATGAGCGAGCCGATCTCGATGGCTGTCGCGCGGAACGCCGTGCCGGGATCGATATGGCCGGCAAGCGCCCGCGATATCGCCAGCAGCCGGTCGATCAGGACCAGGGACACTTCCGCCATTGCTTTCACGATCCTCCCGTGCCGGGAAATAGTGGACGCATGCCGCCGCCGCTGTCAACGACGGCGCCTTTGGACATAGGAATTTTTTCTTGACCCGGTGACCTCAGCTATGGTACATTTTCGTCCATGGTGCTGATTTGCGCCGGTGACCCGCCGCACTGGCGGGTTTTTTGTTTGGTTCTCCGTCAGCGCAGGCGAAA
>NZ_RZPW01000534.1:0-4464 GCF_003998455.1 Mesorhizobium sp. M7A.F.Ca.CA.001.08.2.1
GGTTTAACGGTGACCAGCAAAGGCATCGTCATCCGCGAGGCGCATTTCCCGGGCCGCGCGCCGATCGAAGCCTACGGCAATGGCGGATTCCGCTTTGCCGACATGTCGCATCGCGGTTCGCTGCTCTGTCTGCCATCCGGCATCCATGGCTGGGAGCCGGTGGACCCCTTGGCGCTGACGGTGGCGGATTTTGACAGGCTGCTGTCCGAGGCCGACAAGATCGAGATCCTGCTGGTCGGCATGGGCAGGGATCTTCGGCCGTTGCCCGCTGCATTGCGGGCCGCGCTGAAGGCCGCCGGCGTTGCATCCGACCCGATGTCGACGGGGGCCGCGGTGCGGACCTACAATGTCCTTCTGGCGGAAGAGCGCGCCGTGGCCGCCGCGCTCATTGCCGTCGATTGACATGTCTCGAAGCGCTGAAATCGTCATGGACGCGGTGCGCGCCGCCGATCATGATCGTTATCTGACCGCGCTCTACGCGCCGGACGGCAAGCGCTACGCGCTGTTTTCGCTCTACGCCTTCAACGCGGAGATATCAGGTATTCGCGATCGCATCCATGAGGCGCTACCGGGCGAGGTGCGGCTGCAATGGTGGCGCGATGTCATTGCCGCCGGCGGCGAGGCCGGCGCCGGCCATCCCACTGCCGAAGCCGTGAACGCTACGATAGCGACATTCGGCCTGCCGAAGCCGGCCTTCGAGAACATGCTCGATGCGCGCATCTTCGACCTCTACGACGACCCGATGCCGTCGCGCACCGATCTGGAAGGCTATTGCGGCGAGACGGCCGCAGCACTCATCCAGCTTGCGGCGATGGTGCTCGACCCCGGCGAGGCGCCGCGCTTTGCCGAACTGGCGGGCAGGGCAGGCTGCGCACAGGCGATGACCGGCCTGCTGCTGCTGTTGCCGCTGCACCGCCAGCGCGGACAATGTTTTGTCCCGGCCGACATTCTGGCGGCAGCGGGATCGTCGCCGGAAGAATTCGTCACCGGCGACGGCGGACCCGGCGCCAAACGCGCGGTGGCAGCGATGATGGCGCTGGCACGGGAACATCTTTCCGCCTTCGAGAGGGGCGCACCGGCTCTGCCGGTCTCGCTGCGTCCGGCATTCCTGCCACTTGCCCTGTCACGCGCCTATCTCGGCAAGATGGAGAATGGCTCGCCGCTCGAAGGCGTGGCGCGGCTCTCGGCCTTGCGCCGGCATTGGCTGTTGCTGCGCCGCGCGAGCAAGGGTTGGCCAGCACTTTGACGTAAACGTCAACCGTGCTAAGAAGTCTCCGCGCCAAAACTGTCGCCATAGACGACAGGCCGGCCGGAGGAGATACCCATTCAATGAGCTTGCCTTTGCTGGTTGCGATCGTCGCCCTTGGCATCGCGCTGTCGGTTGCCGCGGTGCATTTCACTGGCGGCAGCAAGACGGCGACGCTCAGTGGCGCAGATCATGCGAAGAGCCGGTTCGCCGAGGATTTTCCCGACGAGATCGTGGCGGCAGTCCGCCTGACAGCAGATGCCGGGACCGCGTTCCTGGATATCGGGCGAGGGCGCTTCGGGATCGTTCACAGCGTAGGCGACTGCTTCTTGACCCGCATCGTCACGCCTCAAGATGTCACGATTTTGGACACTGGAGACGGGAATACGGTCTCGCTGCGGCTCGCCGATTTCACCTGGAAGGGCGGCCGCTTCCGCTTTGCCAGCGCAACGGATGCGCAAGGCTTGCTGAAGGCGCTTGAGCCGCAGAGTTTCGGCGGAGAGGCGGCATGATGGACGACTACAATTTTCCGCAGGTCACTCAACTGGCCATCCCGTTCTTCGTTGTCGCGATCCTGATCGAGCTTTGGTTGGTGCGCACCGGCCGTGCCAAGGGTTCGTTCGAAACGCGCGACACATTGACCAGCCTGATGATGGGTACCGGCAATGTCGTTGCCGGGCTGCTGCTTGGCGTCGTGTCCTACTGGGCGTTGCTGTGGCTCTGGCAGTTCCGCGTCTTCAATCTCGGCCTGTCGATCTGGGTCTTTCTGGTGGCCTTCCTGCTCGATGATCTGCGCTACTATTTCTATCACCGCATCGCGCACCGGGTGCGCTGGGTGTGGGCCGAACACGTCAACCACCATTCCAGCCAGCACTACAATCTGTCGACGGCGCTGCGGCAGAGCTGGACGGGCCTGTTCACCTTCATGTTCGTGCTGCAGGCGCCGCTGGTGCTGCTCGGCTTCCACCCGGCGGTGATTGCCTTCACCTTCGGCTTCAATTTGGTCTGGCAATTCTGGATCCACACCGAGACCATCGGCAAGATGTGGGGCTGGTTCGAGTTCGTCTTCAACACGCCCTCACACCACCGCGTCCACCACGCCACCAATCCGCGCTATCTCGACGCCAACTATGCCGGCACGCTGATCATCTGGGACCGCATGTTCGGCACCTTCGTCGGGGAACTGGAAGAAGACCGGCCGCGCTACGGCATCGTCAGGAATCTCGGCACCTTCAATCCGCTGAAAGTGGCATTCCATGAATGGATCGGCATGTTCAGGGATGCCTTTGCGCCCGGTCTGACCTTGAGCGATCGCCTGAACTATCTGATCAAGCCTCCCGGCTGGAGCCATGACGGCTCGCGCGAAACCTCGGAGAGTTTGAAGGCGGCCTATGTCAGGCGAAATCCTGATGAGGCCGGCAAGCCTGGGTTGCCGATGGCTGGTGTCGAGCCGGCTGAATGATATCGCCTCAGGATGGTTCGTTCGAGCCGCCGTCGCGCATCAGCGTCTCATAGTCGCGACCGCCATAGAAGATGTTGACGATGCGGATGACATCGTTCTCGATCAGATGGTGATGACGGCGGAATGCTCGGAATGGGACGGGTCGTAATCCCCGAACGATATCGTCGCGCGAGCGACCGCCACAAGGCGCATTGCCGATACTCTGGCAGCGCTCTTCTATCCGATCCACGAAACCGTTGGCGATGTTTTCGCTGCCGCTGCTCTCAAGGATGTAGGCGCCAATTGCTTCAAGATCGGAGATCGCGCTTTCGCTAAGAACGACGGCGGGACGCTGGATCATCGCTCTCTCTCGCCAGTTGCGAAATCCGGCTCTTTACCCGGTCGATCGCCTCATCGAGCGGAACAGCGGGGCTTTTGTCTTCGATCGACGCCTTCACCCGCGCCCTGATGGACGCCATGCGTTCAGCGTGCTCTTCCTCCTCGCGCTGGAAGGCAGGGCGGCGCGGATGACTTCACTGGCCGAACCGAAGGAGCCGTCTTCGACTTTGTCCCGGATCATGGGGTCCAATCAGAACGCGAAGCTGTTTATTCCGCCGCTTCGGCCGTTTCCGGTTGCGCCGGAAGTCCCAGCCAGTGCCGGCAATCGGCGCGTGCACGCGATGTGATGGCGTGCCGCTTGGCAACGGTCTTGTCCTTGCCGCGCATGCGTTTGCCCTCGGCCTTCGGAGCTTCGACAGGTGGGAACAGGCCGAAATTGACGTTCATCGGCTGGAATGAGCGCTTTCCCGGCTCGTCATCGGAGACAATATGACCGCCGGTGATGTGGTTGAGCAGAGCGCCGAAGGCCGTGGTCAGCGGCGGCAGGGACGGAGCAAGGCCGAGCCGCTCCGCTGCGGCGAAGCGGCCGGCGAGCAGGCCGATGGCCGCACTTTCGACATAGCCTTCGCAGCCGGTGATCTGGCCGGCGAAACGCAGGCCGGGCCGCGACTTCAGTTGCAGCGAAGCGTCGAGCAAGGTCGGCGAGTTGATGTAGGTGTTGCGGTGCAGGCCGCCGAGACGGGCGAAATCAGCGTTTTCGAGACCCGGTATGGTGCGGAAGATGCGCACCTGCTCGGCATGCTTCAACTTGGTCTGGAAACCGACCATGTTGTAGAGCGTGCCCAGCGCATTGTCCTGCCGCAACTGGACGACGGCATAGGCCTTTACCGTCGGATTGTGGGCATTGGTCAGCCCCATCGGCTTCATAGGCCCGTAGCGTAGCGTCTCGACACCGCGCTCGGCCATGATTTCGATCGGCAGGCAGCCGTCGAAATAGGGCGTGCCTTCCCATTGCTTGAATTCGGTTTTCTGGCCGTCGACCAGCGCTTGCACGAAGGCAAGGTACTGGTCCTTGTCCATCGGACAATTGATGTAGTCCTTGCCGGTGCCGCCTGGCCCGACCTTGTCGTAGCGCGACTGGAACCAGCAGGTATTCATGTCGATCGTGTCGAAATGGATGATCGGCGCAATGGCGTCGAAGAAGGCGAGCGCATCGGCGCCGGTCGCTTCCGCGATCGACTGGGCAAGCCCGGGGGCGGTCAACGGACCCGTGGCAACGATCGCCTGGTCCCAATCCGTCGGCGGCAGACCTGGCACTTCCTCGCGCCGGATGGTGATCAGCGGGTGTGCTTCGAGTTTTTTCGTCACGGCATCGGCGAATCCGTCGCGATCGACGGCCAGCGCGCCGCCGGCCGGAACCTGGTTGGCGTCGCCGGCG
>NZ_RZPW01000535.1:0-4463 GCF_003998455.1 Mesorhizobium sp. M7A.F.Ca.CA.001.08.2.1
ATGGAGTAGATGGTGAAAAGAGATACTTCCGATGAGTTCATATACGAAATCATATTTACATATAAAACAAATCATGATGATCTTGCTGTCGTGCAACGGCGGCTAAGGTAGTCGGTTCCGGCGTCCGTCGCCGAGCCTGAATGCCAGCAGATGATCGTGCACAATGAAATCAAAGATGATGTCGCGGTCGAGTGAGCCGTGCATTGGTCGGATGTAGGGAGTGCGGCATGCCCTTTGATGTCATCGTTGTCGGAGCCGGCGCAGCCGGGGCTGTCCTTGCCGCCCGGCTCACCGAAGATGTGGGCACGAACGTGCTTTTGCTGGAAGCGGGGCCGGACTACCGGAGCGGCGAGCAACCTGCCGAGATGGCGAGTCCAAATCCCTTCAACCTGCTGCTTCCCGATCATTTTCAGCAACAATATATGTACCCCGACCTGATGGCTCGCCGCACCAAGCGGCAGGAGCATCGGGTCTACTGGCGCGGCAAGGGGCTTGGCGGTTCGACGGCCGTCAATGGGCAGATTGCCATTCGCGGCGTGCTCCATGCCTTCGACCGCTGGGAGGAAGTCGGATGCAAGGGCTGGTCGGGAGCCGACGTGCTGCCCTTCTTCTGCCGGCTGGAGGATGACCCGATCGCGGCTAATTTTCACGGCAGCGATGGCCCGATTCCGATCTACCGCGCGCCTGTCGAAAGCTGGGGAAGCGTCGACAAGGCCATGCGCCAAAGCGCGATGGCCCTCGGCCATCCCTGGCATGACGATCTCAATGCTCCGGATGCCGAAGGGGCTTGCACCTATCCCATCAACAGTCGAGCCGGCAAGCGCGTGTCGGTCAATGACGGCTATCTGGAAGCTGCCCGCGACCGGCCGAACCTCACCATCATCGGGCAGGCGACAGTGGACAAGGTGCTTTTCGATGGCAAGAAAGCGATCGGCGTTTTGGCCATCGTGGCCGGTCAGGTTCGCAAATTCGAGGCGCCGCTGGTCATCGTCTCGGCCGGCGCCATCCACTCTCCAGTCATCCTGCAGCGCTCGGGCATCGGTCCGGCGGCTCTCTTGAATCGAAAGGACATCGAGGTGCTTGCCGATCTGCCGGTCGGCGAAGGTTTCTTCGACCATCCTTATTGCCGCATCGAACTGAAGCTGAAGCCGGAATTCAAGGCGACCGATGTCGACGCGCGGCATACCAACTGCTGTGTGCGGATGAGTTCCGGTGTGCCGGGTGCCGAGCGCGACGACATCCTCTACGTCGCCATGAACCATGGCGGTATCGGCGTGGAGTCCGACAGCGCCCAGTTCGGCGAGGCCATGGTCAATCTGATCCTGATGGAGGCCAAGAGCCGGGGCACCGTGCAGTTGCGTTCCGCCAATCCCTTCGACCAGCCGATCGTGGAAGAGAACATGCTGGACGATCCGATGGATATTCAGCGCATGCGTATCGCCTATCGCCACCTTGGCGAGATTGCCCGGCAGGCGCCGATCCAGGCGATCGCCGAGCGCGTCCTGCTGGGGGATTCCGATCTGCCTTTGTCATGGCTCGAAACGGCAAGCGACGAGGAGGTCGACAATTTCCTGCTGGCGCAGTCTTCCGATGCGCAGCATGGGATCGGCGGCTGTTGCATGGGGAGGCCCGGCGAGGCCGTGGTCGATCCGGAATGCCGGGTCTACGGTTTTGAAGGGCTGCGGGTTATCGATGCGTCGATCATGCCGCTCGATTGCCAGGCAAACACCAACCTGACCTCGATCATGATTGGCGAGAAAATGGCCGACAACCTGCGCCGGTCCATCTGACAGCTTGCTGCCGAACGGCATACGGTCGCACGGGAGGCCCGCGCTAAAGGCGCGGGCCTTGGATGTCAGCGGGTGATATCCACCGTAATCGTCTTCAAATCGCACATTTCCATCAGCGTGTGCCGCCCCCCGGTGCGGCCGAGGCCGCTCTGCGTCCCGGCGGCGCCGCCGGCAGGAATATGCGGTTCCCAATAGCAGCTCATCTCATTGATGTTGACGATGCCGACCCTCAGGCTTTCAGCAAAGGCAAAGGCGTTCTTGATGGTGCTGGTGAAGACCGCGGCCGACAGGCCGTAAGGGCTGGACGCCGCAAGTTCCATCGCCTCCTCGTCGGTCTCGAAGGTCAGGACGGGTGCAATCGGCCCGAAGGATTCCTCGACGTTGAGCAGGCTTTCCCGGGTCAGTCCTGTGACGATCGACGGCTCGAAATAGAGATTGGTGGCAAAACCCGACGCCACATTGCCGCCGGTGACGATCTCGGCGCCACGAGCGCGGGCGTCCGCAATGTGGCTGAGCACCTTGTCGACGGCGACCGCATTGTTGATCGGCCCCATCGTCGTCGCGGGATCGAAAGGGTCGCCCATTTTCACCTTCGCGGCCGCTTTCACCAGACCTTCGATAAACCGGTCATGGATGGATTTATGCACCAGCACGCGTTCGGTGGCCGTGCAGATCTGCCCGGCATTGGCAAAGCAGCCGGCCCCCACCTGGGCGGCGGCCATGTCGATATCGGCATCGGCTAGCACGATGGTCGGGCCGTTGCCGCCCATTTCGAGCAGAAGCGGCTTGCCCGCGCCACGCCGGGCGATCGTCGCGCCGGTGGCGGAACTGCCGGTGAAGCCGATGGCATGGGTGCCCGGATGAACGACGGCCTCGTCGCCCACCTCCGCACCATCTCCCAGAACGAGATTGATGGCGCCGTCCGGCAAGCCCGCCTCGATGAAGCATTCGACAAGTGCCGTGGCAATCAGCGATGTCGTCGGCGCCGGCACCCAGACAACGGTGTTGCCCGTTGCGACGGCCGGTCCGAGATAGTAGAGGCAGGGCAGGGCGAGCGGGAAATTCCATGGCGTGATGATGGCAAAGATGCCCTTCGGCTGCAGGAAGCTGAAGGCGCGCTTGTTGGCATCGGCCAGGGGAAACGCCGCCGTCTCCAGCCACTTCATCTGCTCTGCCGCATTGCGGAAACCGAGAGCTGCCGCCGATGCTTCGGCCTTTGCCTCGCTGTGGAAGGGCTTACCCTGTTCCAGGCAGAGCAGGTGGGCAAGCTCTTCGGCGCGACTGTCGATCGCGTCGGCGATGCGCATGCACAATTGAGCGCGTGCGAAGGTTCCCATCTTGCGCATGGTCCCGCGTGCGCCTTCGGCGGCTTTCACCGCGCGACCGACATCGGCGCGGGTGGAAAGGGAGAGATAGCCGAGATGCTCGCCCGTCGAAGGACTATCGATTTTCAGGAATTTGCCCGAGCTGCCGGCAATCCACTCGCCGCCGATGCGGTTGATGCCGATGCGGGCGGCTGCTTCCGGCTCCGAGACGATCGCCATGCCACGCAGGTTGGGGCCTTCGAGAGAAGATTTGAAATGGACTGTCATCATGCGTTCCTTTGGCCGAATTCGGATTGGATGTTCAAAATGGCGGCGCGGCTGCGCTCCACGGCTGCGATGAAAAGTCTGCTGCCGGCCTGCGCGCTCGCCTGCGACGGCGTACCGATGACGCCGTTGTCGCGGATGGCTTCGAAACGGCGCCAGACGGTGACGACCGGCGCGGCGTAAAGGTGAGGATCCGGCCAGGATGGCGGGGTGCCGCCTGGCGGGATGAGATCGCGGCGAACGCTGTCGCCAAGCACATGCATCATCAACGACGTTTCAAGCGCGCAAGCGTGACCGGTGCCTGTGGCGGCATCGGGCAGGGCCTGCGCCGCCACGTCGGCGATGAGATCGAAATACGAGAAACCCGCGGTGACGATGCCACGCTTGCCTAGGGTGGTGATCGCCACCTGGATGGCGGCGCGGTTTCCGCCATGGCCGTTCAGCATGACCGGCAGGAAGCCGTCTTCGGCAAGGCAGGTGCAGAGATCGACGAGAACGGCGATGAAGATCTGCGGGCTGAGGCTCATGGTGCCGGAGAAGGAGCGATGATGCTCGGACGAGCCATAGGCGAAAGGTTCGGCGACACGGATGGAGGCCTGTCCTTCCGCCGCGGCGAGCGCAACCGCTTCCGCAAGCCAGCAATCGACGCCGAGCGGCAGATGCGGGCCATGTTGCTCGACAGCGCCGAGCGGTAGAATGACGACGGGTTTATGCACGCCGGCTGTCGCGTGTCTTTCCGTATCCGGGGAGGTCATCAGCGCAAAGCTGGATCCAGGCGGGATCGGCAAGGCCGGAGCTGGCTCGTTCATCGTGCTGCCTCGACAAGCCGGGCCTTGGCGTAGGTCATGCCGGAATCGGCCAGGAGAGCGACCATGATGATTGCTCCCTTGTAGAGTTCGAGGCTGGACGGGTCCGTGCCGAACACCCGAAGCGCCGTCGTCAGCAGGCTGACGATCAGAGCGCCGACGACCGCGCCCCACACCGTTCCCCTGCCGCCGAAAATGCTGGTGCCGCCAAGTACGGCCGCGGCGATCGCGTCCAGAAGCAGCGAGGTCCCGCCGATGTTGGGCGTCACGACCGGCAC
>NZ_RZPW01000536.1:0-4459 GCF_003998455.1 Mesorhizobium sp. M7A.F.Ca.CA.001.08.2.1
CCCTAGGAATGATCCTGCTCACGGCCTCGCTGGTGGCCATGATTTCGAGGCGTCTGCGGCTGCCTTACAGTGTCGGCTTGGTTGTCGCCGGCATTGCACTGAGCTTCCTCCCGGGCGTTGCCGAGCTGCCTCTCAGCCGTGATCTGATTTTCACCGTGTTCCTGCCGCCGCTGATCTTCCAGGCTGCCCTGGAGATCGAGTGGCGTCACTTCAGAGTAGATCTGCCGGTGACAGCGCTGCTTGCCTTTCCAGGGGTCGCGATCGCAGCTGCGGCAGTGGCGGTCGGCATGCATCTGCTGCTTGGGTGGAGCTGGATTGGAGCGAGCCTGTTCGGTGTGCTGATCGCCGCCACGGACCCGGTATCAGTGCTGGCGGCCTTCAAGGAAATGAAAGTGCAAGCTCGCCTCCGTCTCCTTGTCGAATCCGAAAGCCTACTCAACGACGGTGCAGCCGCGGTGGGTTTTGCAATTCTCATCTCTGTGGCTGCTGGCGCCAGCGCAACGCCGTTAGCTATAGCGTCGTCATTTGGCTGGACAGTGACGGGTGGGGTGGCCGCAGGCGCGGCTGTGGCAGCGTTAATTCTTCTTATCGCGGGGCGGACTGAAGATTACCTGGTTGAGATCACATTGACAACGATTGCCGCCTACGGCTCTTTTCTTGCCGCTGAAAAGTTCGGCATGTCGGGTGTGCTGGCGACGCTGACTGCCGGCCTGCTGGTCGGAAATGTCGGCTGGAAGGGTGCTATCTCGGCCAATGCACGAAGCCACGTGCTCGCCTTTTGGACCTATTCGGCGTTCCTGGCCAACTCCATTGTGTTCATTCTGATTGGTGGACATGAAGCCCACCAGCCGTTGGGGATCTTTTCCGCAAGCTCCTTTATTGCTGTCGTGCTCGTGCTCCTCGGCCGCGTGCTGGCCATCTATCCACTCTGTGCCCTGCTGAGGGGGACCTCACTCCAGGTCAACGTCAAGTACCAGCACATTCTGGTCTGGGGAGGACTGCGAGGATCGCTTGCACTGGCGTTGGCCCTTGCACTGCCGCAAGGGATACCCGAAAGGGGGGAAATCATCGTCACGGCGTTTGCTGTCGTGGCGTTTTCAATTTTCGTCCAGGGCCTCACTATGCCTTGGCTTATCCGAAGGATGGGGCTGACGATTAGAGACTGAGACTTGGTCGCCCCGCTCCGCCGCCGACCTAGACGCCCGACCAGTCACCGGCTAAGCAGAAGAGGGGATCGTCATGCTGATGCGATCCGGCGTCGCACGGCCACGCACCACCGCCGTGACAGCGCGCCTTCATCGCCACCTTGAAACCCCCACCCATCTCCAAGAGTCTGGAGCGGGTGGGTCCGCGTCAAGCAAGAGCTAGTAAACATCCCGCTTACAGGCGCTCAGAGCGTTCGTTCGGGATGGCATTGGTCGTCATGGCAAGACGATCTAAAACCTTGCGGGATCTTTCGTTGTTCGAAGCGTCGCTTCGATGGTCAAGTGGAGGTCATCCAACTGTGCATCTGCCCGTCGCTGAAATTCCCGCGCGAATTTGATCAGCGAGGCGTCTGGATGCTAAGGGCTCGGCGCGTTCATTTCCGAGCGACCCAGTTGACCAACTTGGGGTCTGGATTCTGCTTTCCGGTAAGTGTGGCGACCAACGACGCGGCGTGATACCGCCATTGGTCTTTCGGGATGTTGTCTTCGACCACCAGTCTCTTGAATGACCGATGTCCACTCAATGAACGCCACCTTCTCGCCTGTCATGGTCTCGATCGACTTCACAGGGGTTCTCAATCCACGCCCGCGCACCTGCGGCGTGCTTATCCAGGCGCATCAGGTTCGGCCTCTATCCGGGGCAGAGCAAATGGTTCGGAGCCGCCTTCAGCGACCCGGTCCACGCTCAGCAGGCTGCGCGCATACTCCTGCTGCGCACGAACAATGGCATCATTCTGCTGCGAGGGAAGAAAGACCGGCAAAGCAAGGCACACACTTTGTGTGGCCAACAGCTTATTCCAGTTCGCGACCAGCGCCTTGAAAGCCCGTCCAACCGCCCTTGGATTGCGGTCGAGGTCATAGAGGCCCAGCGGATTGACCCGTCCGTTGTTCTCCCGAAGCGCACTGTCCCAGTCCACCTGATCCGTCAGTGAGTACCAGGTGAAGCCTACGATGGGAATGCCGTCGTTGCGGATGCGCAGCACGTTGGCCCACTCTTTCCACAACCAATAGACGGCCTCGTCTCCATTAGGGCCTTCGCTGATGTTGGTCTCTGTATGCATGACAGGTAGCCGGTAGCGGTTGAAGTACTGCCGCGTGATCTCGTCGTAGCCAAACACCTCGCCGGACCCGGACGTCGTGCCGTCTTCCCAAACCCGATGTTCGTTGGTCTGGTAATAATCGGTGCCCATCACGCAATGCCGACGCAGATGGTTCTCCAGGAAGAAACTGTATTCTTCGGCCGTCATCCCGTTTTCGAGAAGGTAACGATAGGTGCGCGCGTCGACGTCGTGACCGTAGTTGAGATCAAGCGACAGGAAACGCTCTCTGTTGAACCGCTCCGCCCCTAAGATCGCCTCGGGAGAGTCGGCGTGGAAGTATTCCGAGGATTCGCTCTGAATAAAAATCGCGTCCGGTCGCACCTCGAGGATCGCCCGCATGGCAAGCACGTTTGCCTTCACGATGTGCTTGAGGGCGGTGACGAAGGCGGTGTCGCTGCTCAGTTGCTCGTTCCACCAACCCCAGCGGGCTGAAAAGGTGGCGCAGATGAACATCTCATTTATTGGCGTGAAGAGCTGGATCCACGGATAGCGGATCGCAAAACCCCGGGCATAGTGTTCGAATAGTCTCGGAAAGTCGGGGTTCTGGAAATTACCAACCCAGTCCGGCACGCCAAAATGGCAAAGGTCGACGATCGGGAGAACGTCCTTCGCCTTTAGGTCGGAGAAGGTCTCGTCGGCGAAAGCCCAGTCGTAACGTCTATCAGCTAGCCACGTTTTGTGAATGGGAGGTCCGTAGCGGAGGAAATGGAGCCCGAGGTCCTGGACGAGTTCGAAGTCGGTGCGCCATCGATGGTAGAAGCGACATTTTTCCAGTTCGTCGACCCGCTCCCGCCCTCCTCGAATAGTCGGTGTGCTGTTCTCGATGCCGGTGGCAAACATGAACGTGAACATTGATGGTCCTCAGCCAATGCAGACATGCCTGACTTGCTCAACGTTCAGTGCTCCACGCCGTTCCTGCAAGGTGGTTGAGGGTCGGTGATCCTGGCCTGGCCGAGGCGGTTGTCCACCGTAACCACGCACAGCGTCTTCGGCGAAGCCTTCGCCAAGTCGAGCCTGAAGGAGTTCAGCGACAGCCGGTCGATCGGTGCCAAGCTCGGCTTCAGTGTCAAGTGGTAGTCGGCAGGTTGCAGGCTGATAGGGGCAATGAGCTTGGCGCCGAAGCGAGCCGGGCTGATACGAATAGATCAAGATATGATCCGTAGGAACTGGGGCTGAAGCCTCCTGCTGATGCAACTGCTGCGCTCTGATGGGCTTTGCCATTTCGGTGTTTGCGCAAAAGATGATATGGGTTCCGGGCGGTGCGACGTCACTCCAGGAGAGCTACCAGGACTGGAGCCTCACATGTCATAGATCGCCTGCGCTGTCTCACAGCAACAAACGCAGCAGAACGGCCAGCGGACAAGGCTGTCGAGCTCAGGCGGATCAGCGATGGGACCTTGGCCGGCAACCTCGTGCTTCCGTGGGCTTCTGCTCGACGCCGGCGCAAGCCTGCAGATCGACGACGGCCCGTCGCTCGACGTGCTTCGCTTCTCGACCTGCGTGCCCGCCGGCTGCATCGTCCAGCTCACCCTCGATGAAGGAACAGTGGCCGCATTGCGGGGAGGAGCGGCGCTGAAGAGCGAGGTCAGGAGCACCGATCAGAAGGAGGCGCTGTGATGGCCGGGATTGCGAGATTTCTAGCGGCTATGATACTGGAACGAAGTCTGCCGCCTGGTTTCTGCGGCTCGGATCGCAATCGACGCCGTAACCGGCAGGCCGGGTATTTAGTCTTCGGACAGAGCGAGTTCGGCGCATCTCTCGATATTCCAATTGGTCTCTCAGGATGCGCCAGGACCATCCTCCCTTCCCAACCGGTGCAATCTATGATCCGCTCCCGCCACAGGAGGATCGCATGGCATTCTCTGTTATCGGGGCTGGGTTCGGCCGCACCGGCACGCACACTCTGAACTTGGCGCTTGAAATGCTCGGGTTTGGGCCGTGCCATCACATGGAGGACGTCAACTCTAACCCCGAGCACCGCGACCTGATCCGCGCGGCCGGGCGCCGCGAGCCGGCGAACTGGGACGTCGTCTATGCCGGTTACAAGTCGGCAGTCGACTGGCCGACGGCCTATTTCTGGCGCGAACTCGCCGAGTATTTCCCCGACGCCAAGCTCATCCTCACCGTTCGCAACCCCGAGGACTGGTACAGGAG
>NZ_RZPW01000537.1:0-4453 GCF_003998455.1 Mesorhizobium sp. M7A.F.Ca.CA.001.08.2.1
GTTTACGGAGGTCCGACGCTATCTTGGCGAGGAACTTGCAGTAGGACAGGCCGGCCGAAACGGTGATGCCGATCTCCTTCTCGACCGCCAGCGCAAAGCGCGCCAGCACCACAGCGGGTGGCAGGCCGTGCAGCCGTTCGGTGCCGGCGAGGTCGAGAAACGCCTCGTCGATCGACAGCGGCTCGACCAGCGGCGTCAGCGCCTGCATCATGGCGCGCACCTCGCGGCCGACGCGGACGTATTTCTCCATGTTGGGGCTGATGACCACCGCCTCCGGGCAGGCTTCGAGCGCCTTGAACATCGGCATGGCCGAGCGGACGCCCTGGATGCGGGCGATGTAGCATGCGGTGGAGACGACGCCGCGCTTGCCGCCGCCGATGATCAACGGTTTGTCCTTGAGCGCTGGATTGTCGCGCTTTTCGATTGCCGCATAGAAGGCGTCGCAATCGATATGGGCCAGATGCAGCCGGTAAAGCTCGGGATGACGCGCAAGCCGGGGGCTGCCGCAGCGCTCGCAGCGGCGCGTCTGGCTGCGCTGAAGCATCAGGCAGTCGCGGCAAAAACCGTGATCGGGATTGTTGACAGAGGCCGCCATCGCTGCGAACATAAAGAGAACAGAAGCAATGGTACGACAGTGCAAGGCCAGCGACAAGGCTGGCCTGGGGAGAACGCATGAGCACGACCATAGCGCCGCTTGCGCCCGAGCTTTGGGCTGAATTCGAGGACCTCTTCGGCAAGCAAGGTGCCTGCTACGGTTGCTGGTGCACGCATTTCCGGCTGGCGCCGGCGATGCGCCGCGAGAGCAGCCGGGAACGCAACAAGGACCACATCAAGGCGCGCATCGAGGCCGGCCCGCCGCCGGGCCTGCTGGCATTCGAGGACGGTCAGGCGGTTGGCTGGATGCAGATCGGACCGCGCGCCGACGTGCCCGAATGGAACAACCAGGGCAGGGGGTCGGCACCGGTCGATCCTGCCGACGCCACGGATCCGGCCGTCTGGGCGATCTCCTGCTTTTTCATCCGCGGCAAGGCGCGCGGCAGGGGCATCACGCATCGCCTCGTCGAAGGCGGCATCGATTTTGCCCGCCAGAACGGTGCACGGCTGCTCGAGGCTTGTCCGATAGATCTGTCTCGCGATTCGCGTTCGATCGGCCTGTTCGTCGGCTCGTCGCGGGTCTTCGAGAAGGCTGGTTTCGAGAGGCTGTTGGAACGCAAGGCCGGTCGGCCGCTGATGCGGCTGGTGCTTTGATCGAGATTGCCTGCCCGGGTGCCGTTGTCGATCTCACCTTGCGGTTGCAGCGGTAATTTCATACCAGACGGACAAAGCCTTTCTTCTCGGTCAAACGGAGAATTCGCGTGAACCGTGCCCTGCCATTCGTGTTCCTTCTTGCGTTGAGTGCCCCTGCTCTCAGTCAGACCGTCGACAGTCAGGGTGCGAAGCATTGTCCGACGACTTGTCCCGCTATGTCGGCAAGCAGGCGATCGACAAAGGCATTTTGAAGGTTTCGCTGGAAGGTGGTGCCTACAAGATCCTGTTCGATTTCAAGGCACTTGCCGCATCATTTCCGGACCAGAAACTGCTGAAGTTCGACTTCGCGCCCTACGCCCTGATGGTCAAGCCGCGCAGCGACGGATCCTGGGATGTCTCGATGGATTTCTCCCAGAGCGCCTCCTTCGAGTTCAACGGACCCGAAGGCCTGCAAAGCACTCAGTTTTCGATCAAGGACGGCAAGGGCTCGGGCGTCTACGATCCAAATCTGGCGGCCTTCACCAGCGGCACCAGTTCGATGGCCGGCATGACGATGACGTCGAAGGATGCCAAGCAGCACATGGAGGCCAGCACCGGCGCTGGCATCGCGACCGTTGCCGCGACCAAGTCGGCGACCGGGGGCGTCGATTTCACAACCTCGCAGAAGGTGTCGAGTTTTGTCGAAGCGATCAATTTCGATGACCCCGAGAGCGGGCTGAAATTCCCGGTCACCGTCAGGTCGCCGGAACTATCGGTCGAAGCCAGCGGCAAGGGCGTGCAGACCAAGCCATTGCTCGATCTCCTGGCATTTGCAGTGGCCAACGAGGACGAGGCGACGCTGAAGGCTAACCAGGCGCAGCTCAAATCGCTTTTGTTCGCCGCCTTACCGCTTTGGCAGCGTATCGACGGGACCTATGGTTTCAAGGATTTCGCGGTGGAAAGCCCGGTCGGCAATTTCGGCGCCACCCAGCTCAGCACCGTGTTCGGCTCCGACGGCGTCGCCCAAAGCGGCACGATCACCTACGGCATCAAGGCATCGGGACTGACCGTGCCGACCCAGCTTCTCCCGAGCTGGAGCGTGGGGTTGTTGCCCACCGATGTCGATTTGAACTTTGGCGGCGCCAATATCGATCTCGACAGCATGGCGAAGAAGGCGATCGAAGCTTTTGATCTCAATAAGAATCCGCCGCTGTCTGCCGAATTCGGCGAGCAGCTTAAGGCCGACTTCATGGCCAAGACGCCGAAGGTCGTGCTTGGCCACAGCACCGTGAAGAACAAGGATACGGAGATCGCCCTGGAAGGCGAGATGACATTCCCAGGCGAAAAGCCCGAAGGTAGCGTGACCGTCGATGTCGCCGGCTTCGACAAGCTTGTCGAAGGCCTGCAGGAAGCGGCAAAGTCGGAACCGGAGGTGGCCCAATACGTGCCAGTCGCCCTCATGGCGAAGGGCTTTGGCAAGACGCTGCCCGATGGCCGGCTGGAATGGATCGTCAACGCCAAGGCCGACGGTTCGGTCACCGTCAATGGCGTCATGCTGAAGCCTGCCGATCCGGCCGTGGACGACAGCGTGGACGATGGTGACGGCGACGATGACAGCGGGGACGACAGCGGCGGCGCAGGTGCGAAACTGAACCCTTGAAGGCTGGAGTTTAGAGCCCCAGCGCGCTTGCGATCTTCGGCGCGGCTTCGTGCCAGTCCTGGACGACGACCACATCGTCCGTCACCGGGGGCAGGAATGCGCGCAGCGAATTGTCGGCCATCAGGTGGAACAGTTCGGCGTCGGCGACCGATTCCCGCACCGACGCCAGATTGTGCGGCTGATCGTCGACGAAGACCACCGGTCGGCCGGCCTTGCCGCGAAGCTTGGCCACTGCCGGTCCTTTGGCCATTTCAGTGGTCAGAAGCGGGTAGCTCAGTCCAAGCGCGTCGAGATGGACGCGACGCACGGCACGGTGTTTGTGCGGCATGGCCGTCAGCAAGATGATTTCCGCGCGGTCGCCAAGCCCTGCCAGGGCCTCTGCCGCGCCGTCCGTAATGTTTTGCCAATCGGCTTGCGTATCAAAGAAATCGCCCAGCAGTGCCGTGACTTCGGGCTGTTCGATCAGGCGGCCGCTGGCCGTCTCTGCGATGTTGCCGGTCAGCCGGAACGAGGCCAGCGTCAGGCCGTAGCCACGCGTCTTGAGGAAATTCGGAAACGGGCGGATGAATTCGAGCACGACATCGTCGACATCGAGCACCAGCAACGGCCGGTTGTCGGCTGCCAGTTCTTCGATCTGGCGCGCTGTTTCTGGATCATCGCTCATATGGAATGCTCGTGGTTGTCATCGCCCAGCGGCAGCGACCGCAGGGCCTTGCCGACAGCAGCCGGCGGGGTGCCGGTTTCCTCGGCAAAGCGCATCAGCGTCGGCTCGTGGGCGAGGATGAATTGCAGGACACCAGCCAGGAAACCTGGCTCACTGGCGGCTTTGCGGATCGAATGGACCTCTATGCCGGTGATAGCCAGAAAGCGCGGCAAAAGCTCCGGATCGGAGGCGACAAAGCCCAGGGCCTTCACGGCAATCGATTCCGCTTCTTCGCGCATTGACGCTGCGTTTGCCATCACTACCTTCGGTGTGGAATGAGTCTCTCCCGCAGTAATGGCAAGAGTTGCTTGCGGCAAGCCATTAGAGCGTGGCGCGCCCTTTGGACGCGCAGGCGACGAGGTGGAATTCGCGCTGTTTCCAGCCGCGGATTTCCGTTTCGTCAATCATATTGCCGTAAAGTGAAGCAGGGTTTGGTGCGTTCAGACATGGGCGCATGACGGTCGCCTTCGAAGCGGAAGGGCGGCCGGGACGGGATATCGATGCCGAAGAAGGTTATGATCGTCGAGGACAATGAGCTCAACATGAAGCTCTTTCGGGACCTCATCGAGGCAAGCGGTTACGAGACCGTGCGCACCCGCAACGGTCTGGAAGCGCTCGATCTGGCACGCCAGCACCGGCCGGATCTCATCTTGATGGATATCCAATTGCCTGAGGTGTCGGGGCTTGAAGTGACCAAATGGCTGAAGGAGGACGACGAACTGCACGTCATCCCCGTCATTGCCGTGACCGCCTTCGCCATGAAAGGCGACGAGGAACGTATCCGCCAGGGTGGCTGCGAGGCTTATATCTCGAAGCCGATTTCGGTGCCGCGTTTCATCGAAACCATCAAATCCTATCTGGGC
>NZ_RZPW01000538.1:0-4440 GCF_003998455.1 Mesorhizobium sp. M7A.F.Ca.CA.001.08.2.1
AGCTTACTTATATGGTTCTGTGCCGGCAACCGCTATCCGCCTATAGAAGTCGCCGTAAATATCGCGCTTGCCGCCGGTCCACAACAGGACCGAAGTGCTGACACCGCGCCGCTACACGCGCATCGGCATCAGCACATAGAGTGCGGTCTCGTCGGCCATGTCGTGGATCAGCGTCGGCGAACCGGCATCCGCCAGCATGAACTTGGCCTCCGTGCCGGTCAGCTGCGCGGCAACGTCGAGCAGGTACTTGGCGTTGAAGCCGATCTCGATCGGATCGGATGAATAGTCAGCGGACAGTTCTTCGGTGGCGCTGCCTGAATCCGGATTGTTGACCGCAAGCGTCACCTGACCCTCGCTGATCGACAGCTTCACCGCGCGACCGCGTTCGGAAGAGATGGTCGAGACACGATCGACGGCGGCGGCAAAGCTCTGGCGGTCGATGATCAGCTTCTTGTCGTTGCCTGTCGGAATGACCCGCTGATAATCGGGGAAGGTGCCGTCGATCAGCTTCGAGGTCAAAACCACGCTGCCGATGGTGAAGCGGATCTTGGTGTCCGACAGTTCGGTGGTCACCGCAACATCCGGATCGTCGACAAGCTTCTGCAGCTCGCTCACCGTCTTGCGCGGAATGATGATGCCCGGCATGCCCTCGGAACCCGCCGGCGCGTCGATCTCGGCGCGCGCCAGGCGGTGGCCGTCGGTCGCCACCGAGCGCAGCTTCAGCTTGCCGCCGACCTCATGCGTGTGCAGGTAGATGCCGTTCAGGTAATAGCGTGTCTCCTCGGTGGAGATGGCGAACTGGGTCTTCTCGATCAGGCCTTTCAGGGCAACCGAGTCGAGACGGAAGATATGTGAGAAGGATCCGGCCGAAAGCTCCGGGAAGTCGGATTGCGGCAGGCACTGAAGGCGGAAGCTCGAGCGGCCAGACGTCACCGTCATGGCGTTGCCGTCCTCGTCCGTCTTCAGCATCACCTCGGCGCCATCGGCGAGCTTGCGCACGATGTCGTAGAGCAGATGTGCCGGGACCGTCGTCGCCCCGCCGCGCTCCACCTTGGCGGGCGTCGCTTCGGTCACCTCGAGGTCGAGATCGGTCGCCTTCATTTCGAGGCTGGCGCCTTCGGCGCCGAGCAGCACGTTGGACAGGATCGGTATGGTGTTGCGCCGCTCGACCACACGGTGGACGTGGTTGAGCGACTTCAGGAGATTTGACCGTTCCAGGATAACACGCATGACGAAACAGGCTCGCTTGAATGAATGACGGGTCACCAGTGAGCGGCGTCCCGCGAAAGGTCTGAATAGGCTCAGAATCTGCGTAAACTGACAGGAAAAAACCAGCAAACGCAAGCCCGCGCCGCCGGTTCAGGCCGGCTACGCGGGCTTTCTGGGGATAACGCGCCCGAAGTCCGCGAGCCAGTGTCGAAAAACCGAAATCCAGATCGCTTCCAGGCGATGCCACGAGCCCGATGCAGGCCCGGCGCCGCACTGGCAAGCCATTGAATTCCGGCGTTGTTTCGGTTCGGCCCTTCCGGAGGGTCAGGCCTGATCGTTGATCAGCCGCCTCAGAAGCTCAAGTTCCTGCGCCAGCGTGTTGTCGTTGCCGGAAAGGTCCTCGATCTTGCGCACGGCATGCAGCACCGTGGTGTGATCGCGGCCACCGAAACGCCGTCCGATCTCGGGTAGCGAGCGCGGCGTCATCACCTTCGACAGGTACATGGCGACCTGCCGCGGCTTGACGATGGTGCGCGTGCGCCGGTTGGACAGCAATTCGGTCTTCGACACATTGTAGTGACGCGCCACGATGCGCTGGATGTCCTCGATACGGACACGCTTCGGCTCACCTGTGCGATAGATGTGGCCGAGGATTTCGTCGATCCGGTCGATGGTGATCTGCGGCTCGAAGGATTGACGGAACAAAAGCTGATTGAAGGCGCCTTCCAGCTCGCGTCCGCTGCCGGTCACGGTGCGGGCGACGTGATTGAGGATCTCCTCCGAAATGTCGAGGGATGCGTCGTCGCTCCTGGCCGTGGCAAGGCGCAATTTGAGCATGCCGAGGCGCATGGCGAAATCGGGCGCCGACATTTCAAGCGCGACACCGCCATTGAGGCGCGAACGGACCCGCGGTTCGAGCGATTCCAGTTCCGATGGTGGCCGGTCGGCGGCAACGACCACCTGCTTGGCGCTGTCGAGCAGCATGTTGATCAGGTGGCAGAATTCGTGCTGGATCGACTTGCCCTGCAGGAACTGCATGTCGTCGATGATGAGCAGGTCGATGTCGCGCAGCTGCTCCTTGAGCGTCAGAGCGTTGTTGTCGCGGATCGCGGTGGCAAAGCGCCACATGAAATACTCGGCCGTGAGATAGACGACGCGCGACTTGGGGTTCTGCTTCAGCGATTCCGCGGCGATGGCCTGCAGCAAATGGGTCTTGCCGAGCCCGACGGTTGCGTGAAGGAAGAGCGGATTGAAGCGCACCGCGCTCGATTGCGATTCCGCCACTGCCTTGGCGGCGGCGAAGGCCACCCGGTTCGACGGCCCCTCGATGAAAGAGCCGAACGTGTAGCGTGGATCAAGCGGTGACCCCAGAACGTTGTGGCGGAATTCGCTCTCGACGGGTGTGCCCGGACGCGGAGTCGATGCGCGCTCCACCCGGCTGGGGCTGACTGTGCCTGCGGCAAGCGCCGTCTGCGTCTGCCGTGTCACCTTGCTGCGTGCCGGCGTTACCTCTGGCTCGGCCTGGGCGCGTCCCTGACGGGTTGCCGTGCGCACGACGATGTCGATCTTGAGAAGATCGGGATCCTCCTGCTTCCACAGTTCGGAGATGAGGTCGAGATAGTGGCCGTTGATCCATGAGCGCAGGAAGGCGGTAGGCACCGAGATGCGGACAATGCCCTTGGAAGCCTCGGCGACTTTCATGCGGCCAAACCAGCTCGAATAGACTTCGGTTCCCAGGCGCGCCTTCAACTGGGTCTTGACCCGGTCGAATTTCTGTTCCGCGTCGCTGGACACCGCCATGTCGTTTGCTCCGATCAAAGTTCCAGGAAATGGGAGGTCGCCCGTAAGTTCCCTTTCGATGCCGCTCTGCATGATCTTTTCCATGTCCTTCCGTACCTGTTTTCCGCCGGGATGCGCCTCCTGCATCCGGTTCCGGCGACCTAAGTCTTTGCTACGATGTCCGCTGCCGCCGCCGGCAGGTGAACGTCGCCCATTATCCGTGGGAACCGGTGCCGGCCCATGGAAGCCAGTCCGCGTTGGGTATGTCAGGGCAATACAACACCGTCCGGCGAAAAGAGCGCCGGCGCGCCGTCTACCTGCCATGTCTAGTTACGCCAGTCCCCTACCGTATCGAAAAAGACAAACCAAAGCCGTCCGCGGACTTGATCCGCGTTGCAAATCCCGCCAATTTAACCTGGCCGATTCAGGCTTGGGTTAAGAGCCAGAGCCCGTCCCTTTCGATAGATCGACACTACCGAAATCGCTGTGGATAGGGCAAGGCCACGTCTAACGGATTTTTAAGGAATCTGGTTAGTGGAGGCGGGTTCGAGTGGCATGCCGCGACGGCACATTTTAACAAAGCCATTGTGATTCAAACCCTTTTCCGGCGAATATGAAAAACCGGGCGCTGACAGAAATATTCTGAAATAATTCGCTTGACAGCGACTTCTCCCCGATCGGGCCAGTCCGGTGTGGACAAGCTGTGGATCACCATCTGTAAGCGTTTGAAAAATATAAGCTATTTTTGACAGCCAAGAAACATTAGGCCGGCGCTTTTCAAGCGTGCCGATCAACAGCAGGCATGCATATGCCGGCAAACTATTCCCTATTGTGAAATCCGCATAAGACGCCGTTTCCGGACATTCTTTTTAAGTGCTTGCCGGCAAACGAAAAAACCCGGCACAAACGGCCGGGTTCGAAGAACGTCAGTCTAGGCAAGTAATGTCAGGCCGACAGTACCTTGACCCGCTGAGCCAGTCGCGACACCTTGCGGGACGCCGTGTTCTTGTGAATCACGCCCTTGGTTGCGGCGCGCATCAATTCCGGTTCCGCGATCTTGAAGGCAGCCTGTGCGGCAGCCTTGTCACCGGAGGCAAGCGCCTCTTCGACCTGGCGGATGTAGGTGCGGACGCGCGAGCGACGGTTCTTGTTGATCGCTGCGCGGCGGACGATCTTGCGCGTTGCCTTTTTGGCCGAGGATGTATTGGCCATGATGCCTCTCTTCTGATCTGGTCGGCGCATGCGGGATGCCGCAGGGCGCAAAAAACAAACGGGCTGCCACGGGGCCGCCTCGGTTGGTGCGGCTTATAGTTCAGCTTTTCCGGCGCGTCAACGCTGCCTGACCTTCTTTTTGGCGGCCAACAGCCATCTTCTTCGAAGCCAAGGGATTGGCGTCAGCGGTTGGTGAAATTCGGCTTCCGCTTCTCGGCAAAGGCCGCCATGCCTTCCTTC
>NZ_RZPW01000539.1:0-4440 GCF_003998455.1 Mesorhizobium sp. M7A.F.Ca.CA.001.08.2.1
GCATTAACCCCGGCAGGAGGCTTTCGGCCCCTGCCTTGATCGCGCCAAGTTTTCAGCGGAACGGTCTGGCCTCCCAAGCCGTTATCGAAAAGCAATTTGCGAAAGGACCCTCCCATGATCAAGAAACTCGCCTGCGCCGCTGCCCTCGCCACGACGATGTTCGCGGTGGCTCCAGCCAGCGCCGGCAAGCTGCAACTCGGCACGCTCGATTGCACCATCGACGGCGGCACCGCTTATATCGTCGCTTCCAACAAGGGCGTGTCCTGTGTCTTCCGGCCTCATCATCACGGGCCGTCCGAGGTTTACACAGGCGTCATCTCCAAGATCGGCCTCGATGTCGGCCAGACACATCAGGGCCAGCTCGTCTGGGCCGTGCTGGCTGCGACCCGGGACCGTGACGGAGGCGATCTCGCCGGCAGCTATTACGGCGTCAACGCCGAGGCGAGCGTGGTGACCGGCGGCGGCGCCAATCTGCTGGTTGGCGGCCTGGACAGCGCCTTCATGCTGGAGCCGCTCAGCGTCCAGGCGCAGACCGGCGTCAACCTTGCCGTGGCCGTGACCTCGCTCCAGCTGATCCATTCATTCAAGTGATCGCATGGAGCCGTGCGCTCCATGACCCCTCACCCCGCGGCGCGGAACCAGATAGGATGGTTCCGCGCCGTTGATTTTTGAGGGACCATCATGCTGAAGACAGCCATTGCTGCTGCCATATTCGCTACCGTGTTTGTCGGAGCAGCGCAGGCGCAGGACGGTGGCGTAGAACTCGGCACGCTTGACTGTGCCATTGGCGGCGGCACCGGCTTCATCTTCGGCTCGAGCAAGGATCTGAGCTGCACCTTCAACCCCGCCGACAAGAGCTTCGCGCCGGAAGCCTATTTCGGCGCCGTCAACAAATACGGCCTAGACATCGGCACGACGAAGCAGACGGTCATGCAGTGGATCGTGCTGACGCCGCTGAAGAACATCTACGCGCCGGGTGCGCTGGCCGGCGACTACATCGGCGCCAGCGCCGAGGTGACGGCCGCCGTCGGCGCCGGCGCCAATCTCCTGGTCGGCGGCTCCGCTCAGGCCTTCACCTTGCAGCCGCTCAGCTTGCAGACGCAGACCGGCATGAACCTCGCGATCGGCGTCAGCCAGTTCCAGCTGCGCAGCACCGAGAACTGATCGCGCAACGAACCCGCCAATCGGAAAGGCTGCCGCGCGAACGGTCCTCAAAAAACCGCTTGAGCTCAACCCCGGTTGAGGTTTTACAAGCCTGCCCCGAACGCAACAACGCCTCGATGCGGCGCCCGATCCGGCGCTGTCGAACCGCATGGTCCTGCCGGAAAGCCGCACTGGCTTCTGGCGTCCTGCGCTGGCGTCGAGATATGCAAGACAGGGGTGGAAATGACCGAGATCAGCACAAACAAGGTCGACTGGCGCGGATTATGGGCAAGCGGCGACCTGGCGCGCTTCTGCTTCATCAGCCTCGGCATCCTGTTGCACGCCACCAACGAGACGATGGTGGCAACGGTGATGCCGGCCATGGTCGGCGAACTGGCGGGCGTGCAGCTCGTCGGCTGGTCGCTGGCGATCTACGAACTCGGTGCCATCGTTGCCGGCGCGGCCGCCGGACGGCTGGTGAGTTATGTCCCCTTGCGCACCAACATGGTGGTCGCAGCCCTGCTCTACGCAGCAGGCGCCCTGATCTGCGCCACCTCGCCTTCCATGCAACTGTTCCTCGCCGGCCGCCTGATCGAAGGACTTGGCGGCGGTGCGCTGGTGTCGCTGGCCTTCGTCTCGGTCGAACGACTGTTCTCGCGCGCCATCTGGCCGCAGCTTTTCGGCATCATGTCGGCGATCTGGGGCGTCGCCGCCTTCAGCGGACCATTGCTCGGCGCGATCATGACCGAGCTTTTGTCATGGCGCTGGGCCTTCGGCATCTTCACCCTCGGCGGCGCAGCCATGGCGCTGGCAAGTTTCATCGTGCTCGACACGCCGGAGGCGACGAGGCCGAAGGCGAGCGCAGGCGGGGCGCCGCCCTTCCCGTTCGCGGCCCTTGCCTGCCTTACAGTTGCCGTGGTGTTGATCGCCTCGGCCGGCGTCGACATCGCCTTGCTGCGCTCTTCGCTGCTGATGGCCTTCGGCCTCATCGGCCTGCTGCTGTTCTTCACCATCGACGCGCTGAAGCCGCTTTCGCGGCTGTTCCCGGCGCGGCTGTTCTCATGGCGCACGCCGGTCGGCGCCGGCATGACCATGGTTGCCGCCTTTTCGGTGGCCACCTGTTCCTTCGGCGTCTACGGGCCGCTGCTGCTGACCAGCCTTCACGACATTCCGCTGCTGACCACCGGCTACATCATCGCCGCCGAATCGATCGCCTGGTCGATCCTGTCGATCCTGGTCGCCAACGCGCCGCCGCGGCGCGAGCGGCTGATTATCATCGGCGGCGCGGTGATGATCGCGGCCGGCATCGCCGGCTTTGCCTACACGATACCCCTGGGTTCCATCCCGCTCATCCTGATCTGCGCCCTGTTGCAAGGCGGCGGCTTCGGCATCGCCTGGCCGTTCCTGACACGCGTCATCGTCGCCTCCGCCCCGGAGAGCGAGCAGACCATCGCCTCGGCGGCGGTGCCGACCATGCAGCGCATCGGCTACGCCGTGGGTGCAGCCCTTGCCGGCATCGTCGCCAATGCCAGCGGCTTTTCGCAAGGTTTGAACCACGACGCGGCGGCGAATGTCGCGTCCTGGCTGTTTCTTGCCTTCGTCCCGCTCGGTATTGTCGGCTGCCTGGCGGCCTTGCGGGTTTCCAGGCCGCTTGGCCAGCAGCTGGAAGCTACTGGCTAGAAGCGCCCAACCCGCTCATTCGACCTCGCGCAGGCGGTAGCCGACGCCGGTCTCGGTGGTGATGTAGCGCGGCTGATCGGGGCTCTTCTCGATCTTCTGCCTGAGCTGCCGCACATAGACCCTGAGATACTGCACGTCGGTCGAGTCGCCCCAGACCTGCTTCAACAGGAAATGATGGGTCAGCACCTTGCCGGCGTGCTGCACCAGCATGCGCAGGATGTCGTATTCCTTCGGCGACAGCTTTACCTCCTTGCCCTCGACCTTGACGATGCGCTTGACCAGATCGACGCTGAGATCGCCGGTCTGGAAAATCGGCTTCTCGCCCTGCTGCTGGAACTTGTGGCGGAGCGCCACGCGGATGCGTGCGACCAGTTCGTTCATGCCGAAGGGTTTGGTGACATAGTCGTCGGCGCCGAGTTCCAGGGCCTGGACGATACCGGCCTCGTCGGTCCGGCTGGACAGGATGACCACCGGAATGTCGAGGCCGTCGTCGCGCCATTTGCGCAGCAACTCATGGCCGCTCATGCCGGGCAGGCCAAGGTCGAGCAAGACGAGGTCCGGCTTCTCCGCCTCCATCAGCTCGATGGCCGCCCTGGCATTCGGCGCCTCGCTGATCGCGTAGCCCTGGCTGCCGAGGCCGACGCGCAGCAGCTTGCGGATCGGCGGCTCGTCATCGACGACCAGTATCCTGACGTTCGAGTTTGTCATGCCAGGTCACCCACATCGTCGGTATTCGAAGCGTCGAAATTGGGCGGATTTGCCGGCTTGGGCATTTTGATGGTGAAGACCGCGCCCGAACCGTCGGTCCGGTTTGCCGCCGTGATCGTGCCACCCATCGCCTCTATGAAGCCGCGGCAGATCGACAGGCCGAGCCCGGTGCCGGCGCGGATCTGGTCGCGCTTGCGCACCCGGTAGAAGGTGTCGAAAATCCGTTCCAGATCGCCGGGAGGAATGCCCGGCCCTTCATCCATGATCTGCAGCAGGACGGAGCCATTGTCGGTCCAGCCTTGGACGCGGATCGTCGAGCCGGCCGGGGCATATTTCGCCGCATTGTCGAGAAGATTGAACAACGCTTGCTCGAACAGCACCGGGTCGACCTTCAACATCGGCAAATCCCTGGGAATGTCCGTCTCGATCTTGTGCTCGCCGATGATTTTCCTGGCCCTTTGCAGGGCGGAGCCGACGATGTCGCCGACATAGTGAAAGGCGTAGTTCGGCTCCATCGCGCCGGACTCGATCTTGGTCATGTCGAGCAGATTGGCGATGAAGCGGTTCAACCGCTCGGATTCGTCGAGCACCGTCGACAGCAGTTCGGCCCGGTCCGGTTCGGGAAGTGCTGCTGAAAAATCCCGCAGCGTGCCAGCGGCGCCCATGATGGCGGCGAGCGGCGTCTTCAGATCATGGGAAATGGAGGTGAGCAGCGCCGAGCGCAGCCTGTCCGCCTCGGCGGCGAGCTTGGCCCGGTCGACGTCGGCGACCAGTTGGATACGCTCGATAGCGACCGCCGCCTGGTCGGCCAATGCGTCGAGAAGCCGCTGCTGCTCGGGCGTCAGCAGCGGCCCCTGCTTGTCGTTGTCGAGGCCGACGACCCCGATGGCCGTGCGTCCTGTCCGCAAG
>NZ_RZPW01000053.1:0-14675 GCF_003998455.1 Mesorhizobium sp. M7A.F.Ca.CA.001.08.2.1
TCCCGGTACAGCCCAACAGCCTCGGCATCCGTGGCGCCGGCAACGGCCTGCAGTTCGCGCTGGTCGGCAACGACCGCAAGGCGCTCGGCGACGCAGCCGTGAAGATCATCGCCGAGATGCAGAAGGACGCGCGCTTCCAGACACCGCGCCTGTCGATCGACCCGACGCAACCGCAGCTCGCCGTGGCCATCGACCGCGAGCGCGCCTCCGACCTCGGCATCGACATATCGGGACTGGCCAACACCTTGCAGGCCATGCTCGACGGCAACGATGTCGTCGACGTCTATATCGCCGACCGCAGCTACGGCGTGAAGCTGGTCTCGACCACCAATCCGATCAACGATCCGACCGATCTGGAAAACATCTTCCTGAAGACGGCAGACGGCCGTTTCGTGCCGATGTCGACCATCGCCACCCTGACCGAGCGTGCCGTACCGCCATCACTGTCGCGCGAACAGCAGCAGCCCTCGGTGGCCATCACCTCCAACCTCAGTGGCGACTTCGCACTTGGCGACGCGCTCACCCGCGCCGAGGAGATCGCCACGCCGCTGCTGCCTGCGGGCAGCCGCATCCTGCCTCTGGCCGAGGCGGCGACGCTGGGCGAGACCAACAGCGCCATGGTCACCATTTTCGGCTTCGCGCTGGTCATCATCCTTTTGGTGCTGGCCGCCCAGTTCGAAAGTTTCGTCAGTGCCGTCATCATCATGGCGACGGTGCCGCTCGGACTGGCCTGCGCGATTTTCGCGCTTCTGCTCTCGGGCACCAGTCTCAACGCCTACAGCCAGATCGGCCTGGTGCTTTTGGTTGGCGTCATGGCCAAGAACGGCATCCTGATCGTCGAATTCGCCAACCAGCTGCGCGATCGCGGGCTTGGCGTGCGCGAAGCGATCGAGCAGGCCTCGATCATCCGCGTGCGGCCGGTGATGATGACGATGATCTGCACCGTGCTCGGCGGCTTGCCGCTGGTGCTGGCGAGCGGCGCCGGTGCCGAGGCGCGCGTCGCGCTCGGCTGGGTCATCGTCGGCGGCCTGGGGCTGGCCACCGTCTCGACGCTGTTCCTGACGCCGGTCGCCTATCTCTTGCTTGGCCGCTTCGTCACGCCGAAGACCCATGAGGAAGCGCGACTGAAGCGCGAGTTGGAGGAAGCCGCCTACACCAATGTGGAACCGGCGGAGTAAAGAAATCCAGGGAAAAGTGTGTAGCGGTTTTCCGTCCGGAATTTCGTAAGAAAAATAGTTCCGCCTATCTCAAGAACCGGCCTTCGATCGACCAGCGCGCGGCGAGGAAATTCAGCACCGCCGCCACTACGACACCGGCGATCTTTGCCGGCCACACTCCGGCGATGCCGGCAAACAGCGCGATGGAGAGGCTGGAGAAGCCGAGCGAAATCAGCCCTCCAAGCGAGGCGAAGCGAAGGAATGCGTCACGCAGTCGGATGGCTCGATTGCGCTCGAACGACCAGAAGCCGTTCGCCGCGAAGGAAAAGGTGACGGCGATGAACCAGGCAGCAACGTTGGCCGGCAGCGGCGAAGCACCGAGCTTGAGCAGCAGGAAGAAGCTGGCAAGGTCGATGGCTGTGTTGGCCAGTCCGACAATGGCAAAGCGGACGATCTTGTTGCCGGTCGAACGCGGGGGCCGCTCGGCGTCGTTCATCCCCTGCCATCCATGATTGCGACATTGGCGCGGGCCAGGCTGGCTCCGAACGCGTCCGATGCCAGGGCCGCGAATTCGACCTCGCGCACAGCTTGCATCGTGTCGCGCGCGCGCAGCGTCTCGTCGACATGGCCGGGATGGCACATGAACAGCCCTTGTTCCGGCAACCCTTCGACGGCGGCCTGCAGAACCGCAGTGAATTTTTCGGGCTGCCGCCAGTCATAGATGCCGGCGAGCGGCTGGAAAACGATGAAGCCGGCGCGCTGCATCGAACGGTTGAACCCGGCAGCGAGCGCGGCAATCGCGGCGACCTTCGACCCTGCGGCCAGCGCCGGGCCGCCGCGTAGGGCCGGCCTGTCGGCGCCTTCTGGAAACCGCGCGCGCAGCCATGTGCGCACGACGGGAAGGAAATGCACATGCTGATGCCCGTCGACGAAATCGGGGCGGCGGCCAAGCGCCTCGACGAAGCGGCTGTACTGGGCGTCAAGCTCGGCATGAACATGGCGCTCGTCGATGCGGCCGCGCAGAACAGGCAAGGCCAGTGCGCGGAGCGGTGGCAGCCGGCCTTCCGGCGCCAGGCTCGACCGGCCGGTAATGGTCAACTGGTCGGTCAAGGTGAGATGCAGCCCGACCGCGGCCCGGCCGCACAGCGGTTTTATGCGCTCTGCCTCCGCTTCCCATTCCGGAAAGCCGGTCATGCAGCTGGTGCCGGTCAGGCGGCCGCGATCGAGCAGGTCGAGAATCGCGGCGGAAACGCCGGGCGCCAGGCCGTAATCGTCGGCGATCAGGCGGATGCGCCGCGTCATCTGTTCGAAGTGCCCGGCTCCGGTCGATCGGCGGGGGCCACGCTGCGCACGATGTCGCGCACGAGATAGACCGGGCGATCCTTGCTCTCGCTGAGCGTGACCCAGACGTATTCGCCGATCAGGCCAAGCAAGGTCAGGTTGAGGCCGCCGAGCAGGACGACGGCAACCAGCAGGCTGGGGTAGCCCGGAACGGCAATGCCGTAGAAGATCACCTCGAAGAGCACCTTGGCGCCATAGAGCGCACCGGCCAACGCCGCGAGCAGCCCACTGAGGCTGATGAGACGCAAGGGAATGACGGAAAAGGAAGTAAAACCTTCGAGCGAGAAGGCGATCAGGTTGAGCCGGCTCCATTTCGACGTGCCGCTGGCGCGGCCTTCCGGCGAATAGGGCAACGCCTTCTGGCGAAAGCCGGCCCAGGCAAACAGGCCCTTGTTGAAGCGCCGCTTGTCGCGCAGGCTGGTCAGCGCACGCGCCACGGCGCCGCGCATGACGCGAAAGTCGCCGGCATTTTCGGGAATATCGAAACGCTGGCTCGAGTTGATCAGGCTGTAGAAAAGCCGTGCAAGCTGGCTGCGCCGCCAGCTCGCCTCGCGGCGGTCGTTCTGCGCATAGACGACGTCGATGTCCGGATGGTCCACCAGCTCGGCGATCAGCTTCAGGCTGATGTCCAGGGAATGCTGGAGGTCGGCGTCCATGATCAGCACCATGTCGCCGCGCGACTGGTCGAGGCCGGCGAGCACCGCGACTTCCTTGCCGAAATTGCGGCTGAGGCGCACGATCTCCCACGACCCCGTCAGCGCTTGCGAAAACCGCACGGCGCCATCGTCACGACTGCCGTCATCGACGAGGATCTTGTGTACGGTCATGCCGAAGCGTTGTGCCACGGCCACTTCGAGCTCGCCCAGCAGGCGCGCGAAGGCCGATGCCGATGCCGCCTCGTTGAAGAACGGTGCGACGATATCGAGGCTCGGCCGCAACTCAACCATTGGCGACTCCCGCATTCACCACCTTTTCCCGTGCCTTGGCCCAGAACCACCAGATCAGCGAACCGGCGATGAAAGTGACGGCGACCGGCCGGAACCAGGGGAAGAGGAAATCGTGCACATGGCGCTCGACGCCGCTCAACCCGGTCACGAACAGCGTCGTCGACAGCACTGAGGCAAGGACGCCGCCCCGTTCTTCACGCCACAACAGGGCGATGGCAAGACCGGCTGGTACCGCGATCATGGCAAAGGTGTTTGGCTCGACGCGCGGGTTGAAGACGCACATGTAGAAAGTGGCTGTCAGGAAGATCGCCAGCGCCGCCTTTCCCTGTTCGAGCCTGCGGTCGAACCAGATGACGGCAGAAAGCGTAAACAGGGCCATGACCATGCGCACGATCGTTGCGCCGAATTCCGGTATTGGCAGTCCTATCGTGGTGAACGGTGCCGTGAAATCGGTGGGCACGAAATGGCTGGTGTTATCGACGGCCATGGAGGTCAGCATCTGGGCGAAGACACGATACTGATCGTTGAGATAGCCGGCGGGAGCAAAAGCGTAAGGCAGTGCCAGCACGAACAGCAGCGCCAGCACCAGCACCGGTATCAACCGGAGCCGAAGGGCTCCTACCAACAACAGCATTATGATCGCGGTCGGCTTGGCGATGATGGCAAGCGAAGCCCAGAAGAACGTCTCCGCCCGCCGCCCTTCCAGCGCCGACAGGGTGAGAAGCCAGCAAGCGCCGGTCAAAAGGATCGTCGCCTGGCCGTTGCGGATCGCCCCCACCGCCATCGGCAAAGCGAGGAAAAGACCGAAAGAAAGCAGCCATGTCAGTTCGCCGCCGCCGAGCTTGCGCACCTGCCGCATCGCGGCGTAGGTCAGCACCGCAAAGCCAATGGAATGCCAAACCAAGCCGCCCAGATGCGGACCGAGCTTGACTATTGGAGCGTAGAGCGCGGCAAAGGCCGGCGCGTAGAGATACCCCATCTCGGACTGGGTGTCGTAGAGCGGCAGACCGGCCTGAAGCGCCTCGCTGCCGTCGATATAGGCCTGCCATACCGTCCGCGTGTGCGGCGACCACAGGACCAGGGCAAGAACGACCAGGAACGCTCCGATCCACAGGCCAAACCCCAAACGGTCGAAAACCGGCTTGGAAATCGTCATCAAGGCGCTCCACACAATCCCGGAACTGGATCAGTCCAGCCTGTCCCGGCATTCGATGGCGGCGGCATATCACGGACGAAGTGGCGTGGCATAGGGGGCTGACGAACGTCAGGGCCGCACCTCCTTCGCCTCGAATATGCGTTCCCACCTTCATGGCTGCCGTCCGAGGCTGGCGACCTGACTAATCGCCAGTGAATTCGGGCAAACGAAAATAGGGGTTGCGCGGATCAAAGGGATATTTCGGCTCGCCCTTACCAGCAAGAACAGCCCCCGGGATCAGCACGCCTTTCGACCCGAACTGATAGTCGATGCCGGCACAGAGGTGAGCGAGATCCTGGTAGTTGAAACTGCGCAACGCACTACCACCTTCAAATGCAGCTGTTTTGAGTTGCTCAGGCGTGAGCGGCCCGATCATCCTGTCGCGATAGGCTTTGATCTTGGCCTTGTTGAGTCTGGAGGCCTGACATTCGGCGCCGACGACCCGCGCCAGCATGATATTCCTGACCGCGGTCCCGGCAGGATCATCCAGCGGGGCCGAATATTTCTTGAGAAAGTAATTCGTACTGGGATCGTTCGTCATCGCCTTGCGCCAAAACGGCGGGAACTTTTCGGCAGCCTGTGCACCAATGGTACTGGCCATCGACATGAGGACAATCGGGACAAACCACCATTTTCTCACAAGCAGCCCCTTTTTTGCAGTAACTGGACTTCGCTCGCCAGCCATTTTCGTTCAAGGCCGGATGAACACCTTGCCGTTGGGCTTGGCCAGTTCGGCTGGCAGCCGCGCCATCGCCTCGGCGAGCGGCACTACCGCCGTCACGTCGGTCGACCAGCGCCCATCGGAAAAACGCTTCTGCGCTTCCAGGATCGCCGGGCCGCGGCGATCGCGGAACTGGCGCATCCACTCGCTCAGCCAAAACCCTTCGATATGCTTGTGCTGGAAGATCAGTTGGCCGGGCTCGCGGATAACGGTGGCTTCGGGATCGAGCCGCCCATAGATGATCCAGCGCGACCGCTTCGGCATGACGTTGAAGATGGCGGAGGCAAGCGGCCCGGTTACCGCGTCAAGGAAGATGCGCGGCTGTTCGGCCTTCATCACCTCGCGCAGCGCCGCCTTGAAATCCGGCGCCCTTTCATTGAGCACGTGCGCCGCGCCAAGCGCATTCAGAGCCGCGATCTGGTCGTCACGGCGCACGGTGACGATCGGCCGGAAACCCTCTTCGCTGGCCAGGCCGATGATCAGCTTGCAGAGCTGGCTGGCGCCGGCGGTCATGACGAAGGCCTTCTCGCCTTCCTCCTTGACGATGTCGAACATGGCGAGCGCCGTGAGCGGGTTGACGATCATCGCCGCACCGTCCTCGTCGCGAACGGTGTCGAGCAGCGGGATGCAGGCAGCCGCCTCGGCGACGGCATAGTCGGCCCACGAGCCCCAGTTGGTGACGCCGGTGGCAAAAGCCACGCGCTTGCCGATCAGGCTTTTGGGATAGGGCTCGTCCCCGCTAGCGACGACAATGCCGACACCCTCGAAGCCGGCCGGCTGGCCCTTGGCACGCGGCTGGCCGTACTGGCCCTTGACGAAGGCGACATCGGACGGATTGATCGAGGCGAGGCTGACCTTGATCAGCACCTGGCTGGGGCCCGGTGTCGGCACCGCGATGCTGCCCGGCTCGAGATAGGGCTCCATCGCCTCCAGCACACTGCCGCTCGGTGTCCTGGTGTAGCCATCGCCGACAAGCAGCAGCGCCTTCATTTCGGATGGGACGGTCATCGGAACACTCCTCGCTCGAGCCTCGGGTCGCGCCCGCATGACGATGCCGGCGCTCAGACCTTCTCCTGCGTGTATTTCCTCAACTCCGTCCGCGCCACCTGACGGCGATGCACGGCGTCCGGCCCGTCGGCAAGGCGCAAGGTCCGCAGATGCGTCCACGACCGCGCCAGCGGTGTGTCCTGGCTGATGCCTTGCGCGCCGAACATCTGCACCGCCTCGTCGGTGACCTTGAGCGCGACGCGCGGTGCGACCACCTTGATCTGGCTGATCCAGGGAGCAGCGGCCCGCGCATCGCCCTGGTCGATCATCCACGCCGCCTTAAGGCAGAGCAGCCGCGCCATCTCGATCTCCATGCGGCATTCGGCGATGATGTCGAAATTGGCGCCGAGCTTTGCCAGCTTCTGGCCGAAGGCCTCGCGGCGCACGGAACGCTGGCACAGCATCTCGAGCGCCATCTCGGCCTGTCCGATGGCGCGCATGCAGTGGTGGATGCGGCCGGGACCGAGCCGCCCTTGCGCGATCTCGAACCCCCTGCCCTCGCCGAGGATCAGGTTCGACGCCGGTACGCGCACATTGTCGAAGCGAAGATGCATGTGGCCATGCGGCGCGTCGTCATCGCCATAGACCTGCATGGCCCGCACCTTGGTCACGCCTTTGGTGTCTGATGGCACCAGGATCATCGAATGGCGGCGGTGCTGCGGCTCGTCATCGCCCCCGGTCCTGACCATGACGATGTAGATGGCGCAGCGCGGATCGCCGGCGCCCGAAGCCCACCATTTCTCGCCATTGAGCACATAGTCGCCGCCGTGGCGTTCACAACGCATGGCAATGTTGGTGGCATCGGATGAAGCGACATCCGGCTCGGTCATCAGATAGGCCGAGCGGATCTTGCCGTCGAGCAGCGGTTCCAGCCATGCTTTCTTGTGGTCGGCCGAGCCGTATCGCTCCAGCACCTCCATGTTTCCGGTGTCGGGCGCCGAGCAGTTGAAGGTCTCGGCGCCGAGATGCGCCTTGCCCATCTCTTCGGCCAGATAGGCGTATTCGACGGTGGAAAGGCCATAGCCGCGTTCCGAGCCGGTCAGCCAGAAATTCCACAGGCCGCGCTCTCTTGCGGTCTTCTTCAGCCCTTCGAGGATCTCGCTCTGACGCGCACTGTAGACCCAGCGGTTGCCTGCCTTGCCCACTTCGCTGAGGAATTCATGGTCGAGCGGCATGATCTCGTCGCGCACCATGGCCGCGACGCGCGCGTGGATTGGCTTCAGCCGCTCGGTCATGCCGAGATTCATCTCCGTCATCGGTCGCTAACCCTTCATACACGCCAGGCATTTTGTCAGTGGCAAGGATGACCGTACTTCGGATAGCCTTGTCAACGAACTGTTTGCCCGCATGCCGAGCGCGGAGAATTGTGATGAGCTATCTGGACGAACTGTTTTCGGTGGCCGGCAAGACCGCGCTGGTGACGGGTGCGGCGACCGGCATCGGCCGCATGGCGGCGACCGCGCTGGTCAGGGCCGGCGCCAGCGTGATGATCGCGTCGCGCAAGGGCGAGGATTGTATCAAGGTCGCCGAAGAGTTGAACCAGCTTGGTGCACCGGGCCGGGCCGACGGCTTCGTCGGCGACGTTTCCAGCGAAGCCGGCATCGCCGCACTCGTCGCCGAGGTCAAATCGCGCACCGAACGGCTGAACATTCTGATCAACAACGCCGGCGTCTCCTGGGGCGCGCCGCTGGAAAGCTTCCCCTATTCGGCATGGGCCAAGGTGTTTGGCGTCAACGTCACCGCGGTCTTCCATCTGACGCGCGAATTGCTGCCGCTGCTCGATGCCGCCGCCAGCGACGCCGATCCGGCCAGGGTGATCAACCTCGGTTCGGTAATGGGCACGCAGCCGCTGGCCGACGACGCCTATTCCTACACCGCCTCGAAGGCTGCGGTTCATCATCTGACGCGCACACTGGCGCTCGAGTTCGCCGCCCGCCGCATCACCGTTAACGCCTTTGCCCCCGGCCCCTTCCAGAGCCGGATGACGGCATTCGCCACCGGTACGGATGAGCAGGCCAGGCACGTCGGCAGCCATGTTCCGATCGGCCGTATCGGCGCACCGGATGACATTGCCGGCGCAACGCTCTATTTGTGCAGCCGTGCAGGCAGCTATGTCACTGGCGCCATCCTGCCGATCGATGGCGGACAGTCGGTGCAGCATGGGCTGACCTTGTTCAAGGAATGACATTTTCCGGCCATAGAAGCCGGGGGTGAACTGGAGGACATGAGCGTGGAACCGATCAGTCTCGATGTGCTTCTGGCCAGTGTCGGCAAGGAGGTCGGCGTGTCGCCGTGGCGGGTGGTCACGCAACGCATGATCGACCAGTTCGCCGACGCCACGGACGACCATCAGTTCATCCACTGCGATCCGGAGCGGGCGATGCGTGAAACGCCGTTCGGCGGCACCATCGCGCACGGCTTCCTGTCGCTGTCGCTGTTGTCGGCGATGACCTTCGAGACCATGCCGCCGCTGGAAAACGGCAAGATGGGCGTCAACCACGGCTTCGATTCGCTGCGCTTCCTGGCGCCGGTGAAAACCGGTGCGCGCATCCGCACCCGTTTCGTGCTGGCCGACGTCAAGGTCAGGCCGTCGGGCTGGGTGCAGACCGCGCATGACGTGACGATCGAGATCGAGGGTTCGAAGAAGCCGGCACTGACCGCGCGCTGGCTGACGCTGACCTTGATCGAACGCCAGCCCGAGACGGCATGAGTGATCCCGTTCTCGACCAGGCAGCGCTTGCGCCTTACCTCGAGGCGAGCATACCGGGCTTTTCCGGGCTTGCTGCAGTCGAGAAGTTCAAATCCGGCCAATCGAACCCGACCTACCTTTTGACGGCGGCAAGCGGCCGTTACGTGCTGCGCGCCAAGCCGCCGGGGCAATTGCTGAAATCGGCGCACCAGGTCGACCGCGAATTCAGGGTGATGAGCGCGCTTGCCGGCACCGCCGTGCCTGTGCCGGCCATGCTGCATCTGTCGGCGGAAGGCTCGCCCATCGGCCGCATGTTCTACGTGATGGATTTCCTCGACGGCCGCATTTTCTGGGATCCGGCTCTGCCGGAGGCTGGCGACAATGATGAACGCGCCGCCATCTACGATGCCATGAACGACACCCTCGCCGCCCTGCACGAGGTCGATGTCGAAACAGTGGGACTCGGCGATTTCGGCCGGCCGGGCAATTATTTCGAGCGCCAACTGGCGCGCTGGACGAGCCAGTACCGTGCCTCGGAAACCGGCACCGTCGCCGACATGGACCGGCTGATTGCCTGGTTGGAAACGCATATGCCCGTAGATGACGGCCGGATCTCACTGGTCCATGGCGACTACCGGCTGGACAATCTGATCTTCGCGCCGGACCGGCCAACGGTTCTGGCAGTGCTCGACTGGGAACTTTCGACATCAGGCCACCCCTTCGCCGATATCGCCTATCAATGCATGCAATGGCGGCTGCCGCACGCTTCCGGCTTTCGCGGCCTGGGCGGTATCGATCGTTCCGCACTCGGCCTGCCTTCCGAAGAGGACTACGTCGCCGCCTACTGCCGGCGGCGCGGGCTCACCGGTATCGGCAACTGGACGTTCTTCCTCGCCTTTTCCTTCTTCAGGCTGGCTGCCATCTGCCAGGGCGTCTTCAAGCGGGCGCTGGACGGCAACGCCTCCAATCCCGAGAAGGCGAAAACCTATGGCGAGGCGGTGAAACTGCTTTCGTGTCTTGCCGCAGAACTGATCGACAGGGAGGCGTGATGGGCCATTTCGACAGAGGAACGGTGCTGATCACGGGGCTGCCAAATTACGACAAGCGTCGGCACGATCCGAAGCATACCGTTTGGGAACTTCCCGTGCCCTTGTCCGTTTCCGTACAGCGTATATAATTTAGCCAGCCACCAACCCAACCGAAGGCACCAGATCTTGCCGCAGAGCGTCCAGACACGCCGCGAGAAACAAAAAGCAGAACTGCGCTCCGAATTGCTCGAGGCCGCGCATAAGCTTGTCCAGGAAGAGGGCTATGAGGGCCTGACCATCCGCAAGCTGGCCAAGCGGGTCGGCTACGCCCCGATGTCCGTTTATTCCTACTTCGCCGACAAGCAGGACATCCTGTTCGCTCTGGCCGAGGACGCATTCGAGACGCTTGCTCGCCGCATCGAGGAGCATCCGTCCGATGATCCGATCGCAGCCTTGCAGGCGGTGATGACGGAATATGCCGCCTTCGGGCTCGGCAATCCCAACGAATACCGCACCGTATTCATGACCGAAAAGACCAAGCTGCCGGAAGGCAGGAGCTACGACGACATGGAAGAGAGCAACCCGGCGATGAAGGCGCTGATCAGCCGGGTCGAGGCCTGCGTTGCCGCCGGAAAATTGCAGGGCGATCCGCGCGCCATCGCCACCATGCTGTGGGCGGTCGGCCACGGCACGATCTCGCTGCTCATCACCTTTCCATTCTACCCCTTCGGCGACCCGCAGGCCTTCGTGAAGCGGATGTGCGATTTCACGCTCGCCACGCTCAGCACGCAAAACGTCCCGCCGTTGACCGAGACACCGGTCAACTGCTGAACGCCGTTCCCTTTCATTTCCATATTTTCTCTCCGCCCCAGCCAAACCCTGGGGGGATTTCTTGGTTAACGAAAAATTTATCGTACGCGTACGGTTTTCCCTTGAATTCCCAATCCACGGCGTATATGTACAGTCTATCGTACATGTACGAGAAAAATTCACCCGTCGTTACGAATTGAATTCGACCCGGAAACCGGAGACTGACAATGAAAAAGACACTCCTCACCCTCGCCGCCGTGCTGGCACTTTCGGGCTCGGCTTTCGCCGCCAACACCACCCATCCGGTCAAGCATGCGCCGGTGGCGGCCTGCGTTGACACCAAGACCAACCTGAAGCTCGATTGCGCTTCGACCGGTTCGGTCGAGAAGAAGGGTGCCACGGAAAACACCGCTGAAGGCAAGGGCCCGCGGCTCGGCATCAGCATCAATCCGTGGATTGTGCCGAGCGCATTCTGATATCAGCAAAGATCGCGTCTGGCCGGCACAAGCCGGCCAGCTTCAAGCGACCGAAATCGGCAGCTTCGCTGCTGAACTCTCAAAGGCTGCGTCGATCAGCTTCTGCATGTCGGCGGCGCGCCGGAACGACGGATCGCCATTCCGGCCTGCATCCAGCGCATCGGCAAAGCGTCGCGCATTGCGCTTGACACTGGGCAGATCCAAAGTCCGCCAGCGCTGAAGATCGACATCCCCGCCGAGGCAGGCCGACAGGCTCGATGCCTTGCCGTCGGTCTCGACCTTGATGGCGCCCTGGGTGCCGTGCAGGGCCAGCGACAGATCGTTGGCGTGGCCGGTCATATAGCGGCTCGCCACGATCGTGGCGAGCGCGCCGCAATCGAGCCGCGCCGTCATTGCCACGCTGTCATTGGCGTCCAGCACATAGTCGCCGATGCGCTCGCCCTCGGCCTTCGGAAACGTCACCAGATCGGCATGCAGGCTGACGATATCCTGGCCGGCGCCATAGGTGGCGAAATCCAGGATATGGATGCCGACATCGCCCAGCACGCCGGTCGAACCGTGCCGGCTGGACAAGCGCCACAGCCATTTGTCCTCGACCCGCCAGTCACCCCATGATTTGCTGACCAGCCAGCTTTGCCGGTAGCTCGCCTCGACATGGCGCAACGCGCCGATCTCGCCGGCCTGAACCATGCGCCGCGCCTCGTGGATCGCCGGTGAGTTGCGATAGGTGAGGTTGACCATGTTGATCACCCCGGCAGCCTCGGCCGCTTGCGTCATATCAAACGCGTCGGCGTAGTTCGGCGCCAGCGGCTTTTCGCAAAACACATGTTTTCCCACGCCGAGCAGCGCCAGCGTCGTCGCCCTATGCGCACCATCCGGCGTCGCGTTGATGGCGGCATCGAACTCGCCCCAGGCGATCGCCGCCTCCAGGCTCTCGAAAGAATCGCCGATCTTGCTGGCCGCGGCGAACGCCGCAGCGCGGCCGGGCACCTGGTCGACACAGGCGACGATGCTGCAGCCGGGAATCCCGGCAAACTCCTCGACATGATGCCCGGCGATACCGCCGGTGCCGAGCAGAAGAATTCGATGCATTAGCCCCAAGCCCCCAAAATCAACTCACGCCTTGGGCAACTCAGGCCCGATCAGCTCAGGCCGCCCCAATCAGCTCAGGCCCTTGTCGCCATCGGCATGCAGGCGCAGCCCCTTCTGCACGATCTTCTCCTTGGCCGCATCCGTCGGCACGTTCGGCGCATTGGTGATGCCGGACCATGCCGGCGCCGGGTTGTGCGCCCAATGGACGGCGTTGCGCAGCACCTGCTGCACGCCCTCATTGTGATAGATCGGATAGGTCTCGTGGCCGGGCGAGAAGTAGAAGATCCGTCCCGCGCCGCGCTGGTAGGTCAGCCCGGACCGGAACACCTCGCCGCCCTCGTACCAGGAGACGAACACCGTCTCCAGCGGCTCCGGCACCGCGAACGGCTCGCCATACATTTCGGTCTCGCCGATCTCCAGGCACTCGCCGATGCCTTGCGCGATCGGGTGGCCGCGGTTGATCGCCCAGACGCGCTCGCGCTCGCCCGCCTCGCGCCATTTCAGCGAACAGGGCGTGCCCATCAGCCGCTTGAAGATCTTCGAGTAGTGGCCGGAATGGAGCACGATCAGGCCCATCCCTTCCCACACTCGCTTCTGCACCCGCTCGACGATCTCGTCCTTGACCTCGCCATGCGCCGCGTGGCCCCACCACAAAAGCACGTCGGTGGCCGCCAGGCGCTTTTCGCTCAGGCCGTGCTCGGGCTCCTGCAAGGTTGCGGTGGTCGCCTCGATGCCCATGTCCTGGTTGAGGGCGGCGGCGATGGTGCCGTGCATCCCCAAGGGATAGAGTTCGCGCACGGCTTCATTGGTCTGCTCGTGGACATTCTCGCCCCAAACGATCGCTTTTGTCGGCATTTTCATCTCCCAAAGCGCTTTAAATAGCACGCCCAAGGAGATTGAGAAGGTCCGATGCGATCTGGCCCGATGGAATACTAGGTCTTGCGCTTCTTGCGCCCCGGCACGGTCTTGGCCTTGCCCGGTTTCGCCGGTGCGCCGGGGATGGCGGTTCCGGTAATGGATACCGGATCGCTGGCCGGGAACGTGTCTTCAAGGCCTTCCTCGAGTTCCTCTTCGGCGCTCGGGGCTTCATGTCGCTCATGTTCGAGCGAGCGGACGGCCGATGTCTTTTTGACCGGCGACTTCGGCGCGGAATTCGACGGCATCGGCATTTCTCCCTCGGCGTGCGGATGCAGAACGAGCGTGCCCTGCAAAACGTTCCGAGTTCAGACCGCCGCGTCGCGCGATCCCTCGGACAGGAAAGTAAAGACATAGTCCGAGAAGGAACGCCAGCATTCGACCCGGAAGGCATCGGCGGCTGTGCGCAACAGCACGATCTCGGTCTTGCCCAGGATGGTGCGCGACGCCGCTCCAACCGGGAACGCGTCGAGCGACAGGTCTTGCGGGCAGCCCGCATTGATCGTCGCCGCTGCCCCAGTGCCCGTCACTGATATCGCGATGTTGCGATGCGAGACGCCAACCGCCGAATGCGGCGCGGATACTTTGGCGCAATCGGCGAGCGGATCGTTGCCGGCCTCATCGATGACAAGCCATTCGTCGGGGCCGAGCCACAGAGCGATGCGCCCACCCCTTGAGGCGGATGTCTTCGGCTTTTTCGGCAAGGTCACGCCGAGCGCCTTCGAAAGCGCTGCGGCCGAAGCCTCCGGCGCACGCAGCGAAATGCGCTTGGCCGGCGGCAGCACCTCGACCTTGACGGCGGCAGCAGTGGTGCTGCGTCCAGCCAGCGCCGGACGGCGCTCGACCGAAGGCGATGCAGCCGGAGCCGTCTTCCTTGCAGCGGCCTTAGCCATTGAGGCGCCCTCCCGTCTCGTCGAAGAACACCATGCCGGTAACCTCCACTTCGATCACCCCGTTCGGCATCGGCACGTAGAGCGTGTCGCCCATCCGGTCGCGGCCGCCGGCGACCAGCGCCAGCGCGATCGAGCGGCCGCAATTTTCCGACCAGTAGCTCGAAGTGACATGGCCGATCATCTTCATCGGGATCGCCTGCTTCGGATCCTCGACGATCTGCGCGCCTTCTTCGAGCACCACCTTGGGATCTTTGGTCTTGAGGCCCACCAACTGCTTGCGGCCCTTGGCGACAAGGTCCGGCCGAGTCAGGCCGCGGATGCCGACGAAATCGGTCTTCTTCTTGCCGACCGCCCAGTCGAGGCC
>NZ_RZPW01000540.1:0-4412 GCF_003998455.1 Mesorhizobium sp. M7A.F.Ca.CA.001.08.2.1
GTGCTGGTGCGCCACGAGAACGGCCTGGTCACCGTCTACGGCCATGCCAGTTCGATCGAGGTGCAGCGCGGCCAGAAGGTCAAGCGCGGCCAGGAGATCGCGCTGTCGGGCATGAGCGGCACGACGGACTCGCCGAAGCTGCACTTCGAAGTGCGCAAGAATTCGGCGCCAGTCGATCCCTCCGGTTATCTCGAATAGTCGGGGCTGTTTCGAATAGAAGAAAAAAAGCAATTTGCGGGCCGTCTGACCTCCAGTCCGGCCCGCCGGCTCAGCCCGTTCCGAAAGGAGCGGGCTTTTTCAGTTCCGGTGCGCCGCGCCAGTCTTCAAGCTTCAAAGATGGTCGCGCAGAGTGTCGGCGATCATGACGCCAAGGCTGCTGGCCTTGACGCCGAGAAGCGTCTCCGCGTCGGAGGAATCGACCAGCAAGGGTTTGTCGAAGAGGTAGCTCATCTCGATAAGCTCATGCATGCCCAATGCTTCCATTTCGGAGATGGAATAGGAGCGTGTTCCTGGAATTTCACGGTGAAGCATTGCCGCGGTCGCCCGGATGAGTTCCCGGGATGGTGCGTGTTGCGATGGAACATGGAACGCCCGTCCCCATTCGCCCGTGTAGCGCGAGGCAGCGACCAGGGTCCTGGCCACGTCCTTCGTGAAGGACCAGGCGTGAGTTGCGTCGAGGTTTCCGATGAAAGCCGTCGGTTTCCCTTCGATTATGGAGGGCAGCGCGACCAGTGAGAAAGAGCTGATCGCGCCATGTCCAAGATAATCGCTGGACCGCACTTCGACGGCCGGCACGTCCGCACGGACGGCCCGCTGCCACATGATCGTCCGTGCGGTTCCTTTCTTCGAAGTCGGATCCAGAGACAGGTCGGAGTGAAGCGGGCTTTCGGCATCTTTGCCATAGCCATAGAGATTTCCGAGCACCACAAGCTTCGCGCCGACCGCTTCGGCAGCCCGCACGGTGCCGTCGATGATTGGGAAGAAGTCGGTCGGCCAGCGGTGATAGGCGGCCATGGCGCACATGAAGATCGCGTCGGCGTTTCGGCTGATACGCGCCAGTTCCGCGGCATTGGTGGCGTCGGACTGCACGGTCCGGACGTTTTGCAGCGCGTTCGAACCGACACCCCGGCTCGTCAAGACAACATCATGGCCTTCTTCGCCCAGAAGCCGCGCGGTCTCGCGACCAACCGGGCCTGCTCCCACAACAACATAGAAACTCATGGCATAACCTCTCATCCAAGTTTTATGGAGAGGCGTAGGTACATAGCCAAGGCATTGAAAATCGCGCGGGAATTGCCAAGTCTTGAACAGGTTTTGCCATGAATCGAGAAAGCATGCTCTCGCAAGTCGCCCCGGCCCGATCCCCGTCCGATGTAACATTGGCCTCCCGGCATGTCGAAGCCGGGGTCCATCGTCTGCTCCGGGCGCCACACCATCGCATCATGGTGCATGCAAGTGCCGCGACGCGCTCCTACTGCCATGAGGTTGGACGATATTTCGTCAGGCGCGCCGGCGATATCGACCTGGTGCCCGCCGGTCAGGAGGGTGGGTTCGAGGCTGAGACCCCGTTCGACACGATCGAGATCGCGTTACAACCGGCCTTGATGGAAAGGGTGGCAGCCGAACTTGGCGGCAAGGCGCGCGCATTGCCGCTCGGCACACGTCACCTGCTTCGTGACCAGCGCATCGAACACCTCGCGCGAGCACTGGAGAGCGATCTCAATGCGAAGGCGCCGGGCGGGTCGTTGTTTGTCGACAGCATCGGCGCCGCGCTCGCTGTGAGGCTGCTTGGCCTCGGTGAACCTCATATCGATCGCGCGAGCCGATTGTCGGATACTCAACTCAAGCGCGTGCTGGAGCATATCGAGGTTGCGCTGCACGAACCCCTGTCGATCCATCGACTGAGCCGGGTTGCCGGCGCCAGCAGTTCGCACTTGCGGACATGGTTCAAGGCGGCGACGGGCTTCACCCTGCACCGCTACGTGCTACGGCGTCGCGTCGAACGCGCACGCGTCCTGCTGCAGCAAGGCGATCTCAGCACAAGCGAAGTGGCGGAATTGACGGGCTTCGCGCACCAGTCACATCTGGCGCATTGGATGCGGCGTGAGATCGGCCAAACGCCGCGTGATTTGCGGCGGTCGCAGCCGCCCAAATGATCTTGTCATCGGATGGCGTTGGCGACGCTATCCAACGCATCAGTCCTTCAGCGGTTTGCCGAGCCGGCCAGCCAGATCCTGGGTGAACTGCCAGGCGACGCGGCCCGAGCGGCTGCCGCGCGTCGTCGCCCATTCCAATGCTTCGGCGCGCAGCGTGTCGGGATCGATTGTCAGCCCGTGATGGCGGACATAGCCGTCGATCATGTCGAGATACTCGTCCTGCGAACATTTGTGGAAACCGAGCCACAGCCCGAAGCGGTCGGACAGCGACACCTTTTCCTCGACCGCTTCGGACGGGTTGATCGCGGTCGAGCGTTCATTGTCGATCATGTCGCGGGGCAAAAGATGCCGGCGGTTCGAGGGGGCGTAGAAGATGACATTGGCTGGGCGGCCCTCGACGCCGCCTTCGAGCGCTGCCTTGAGCGACTTGTAGGATGTGTCGTCGTGATCGAAGGAGAGGTCGTCGCAAAACAGGATGAAGCGGAAGGGCGCCGCCTTCAGCAGACCCATCAGCTTCGGCAGCGTGTCGATGTCCTCGCGGTGGATCTCGATCAGCTTCAACGGCAGGTCGGACCTGGCCTTGGCGTTGATTTCCGCATGCACGGCCTTGACCAGCGACGATTTGCCCATGCCGCGCGCGCCCCACAACAACACATTGTTGGCCGGGTAGCCGGCAGCGAAGCGTTCGGTGTTGTCGACAAGGATGTCGCGGACACGGTCGACGCCACGGATCAGTCCGATGTCGACGCGGTTAACCCTGTGCACCGGTTCCAGATAGCCCGGATCGGCCTGCCAAACGAAGCAATCGGCCTCGCGGAGGTCGGTTTGGGGCACCGGCGGCGGGGCAAGGCGGCTCACCGCTTCGATCAGCCGGTCGAGTTTCTGGTTCAGGGCCTCAATGCTGCTGTCGGTCATGTCTGCCTTTTGTTTTCGCGTTTTTGATGTCTTGGGGCGTGAAGCTGCCCGATTTCGCCTGATACAAAACCGGTTGCAACCTTTTGTTCGAGCATAATTTTTTGCGGAAACCGGCTCGCGCTTTTTGCGATCCTGCTCTAACACGGCTCAACAGGCCGGAAAAGCAGCCGATTTGGCCGGCCGCGCAGTTGCATTGACAACTTTACCGACTATATTCCGGCCAAATTTCAAGGGGCCGCCAGATTGGCGGCTGTTTTCAAAATTCAGGAGTACCTCGATGTTCGTGACACCGGCATACGCCCAAGGCGTCGGCGCTTCTCCCGACATGTTCATCAGCATTTTGCCGTTTGTCCTGATTTTCGTGATCATGTATTTTCTGATCATCCGGCCGCAGCGCACGCAGCTGAAGAAGCGCGGCGAGATGCTGGCCGCGGTCCGTCGCGGCGACACGGTCGTCACCGGCGGCGGCTTCGTCGGCAAGGTGACCAAGGTGATCGACGACAACGAGCTCGAGGTCGACCTCGGCAATGGCTTGAAGGTGACGGCGCTGCGCTCGACGATCGCCGATGTGCGCGTCAAGGGCGAGCCGGTGGCCAACCAGAACGCCAAGAAATAATCCAATTTTAGGCGGAGCGATCCGCGGACACGCTCTGACGGACGACGCCATATGTTGTATTTCTCGCGCTTCAAGATGATCCTGATCTGGGTGGCCGTGGCCATCACGGTGATCCTCGCCGCGCCCAACCTGTTCTCCGCCAGCACGCTGGCGCAACTGCCCAACTGGGTGCCGAAGCGGCAGATGACGCTCGGCCTCGACCTGCAGGGTGGTTCGCACATCTTGCTGGAAATGAACCAGAACGATCTGATCAAGGACCGGCTGGAGACGACGCGCGACGAAATCCGCACGCTGCTGCGCGACGCCAAGATCGGCTATACCGGCCTTGCCGGCACGGGGCGGACCCTGCAGGTTCGCATTACCGATCCCGCCCAGATCGATGCCGCCAAGACGGCGCTGAAGACGCTGACCGATCCGGTCGCCGCCGGCCTGTTCACCGGCGGTTCCGTGCAGGAAATGACGCTCGACGATTCCGAGCCCGGCCTGCTCAAGTTCAACGTCACCGATGCCGGCATCAAATACCGCACGTCGACCGCGCTGACGCAGTCGATCGAGGTGGTCGAACGCCGCGTCAACGAACTCGGCACGACCGAACCCATCGTGCAGCGGCAGGGCGACGACCGTATCCTCGTCCAGGTGCCGGGTCTTCAGGACCCGCAAAGGCTGAAGGAAATCCTCGGCCAGACCGCCAAGCTGACCTTCCAGATGGTCGACCAGTCGATGCC
>NZ_RZPW01000541.1:0-4400 GCF_003998455.1 Mesorhizobium sp. M7A.F.Ca.CA.001.08.2.1
GCACCCACGAGGCCGGCTTCCGCAACGTTCTGACGCGAGGCCTGCGCGCCTATGCCGACCTCGTCGGCAACAAGCGCGCCTCGATCGTCACCTCGGAAGACGTCATGATCTCGGCAGCGGGCATGCTGTCGGTGTTCATCCGCGAGCCGGAATTCGTCGGCCAGACCAAGGACAGGCTGGCGACGATCGAGGCAATTCGAATTGTCGAGACCGCGATCCGCGATCCGTTCGACCATTGGCTGGCCGACAATCCGCAGGAAGCCTCGAAGCTGCTCGAATGGGTGATCGCACGCGCCGACGAGCGGGTGCGCCGGCGCCAGGAAAAAGAGGTGTCGCGCAAGAGCGCGGTGCGCAAGCTGCGGCTGCCGGGCAAGCTCGCCGACTGCACGCAGAATGCCGCGGCCGGTGCAGAACTGTTCATCGTCGAAGGCGACTCGGCCGGCGGCTCGGCCAAGCAGGCGCGCGACCGCGCCAGCCAGGCCGTGCTGCCATTGCGCGGCAAAATCCTCAACGTCGCCAGCGCCGGCAACGATAAGCTGGCGGCCAACCAACAGATTTCGGACCTGATCCAGGCGCTCGGCTGCGGTACGCGTTCGAAGTACCGCGATGAGGATCTGCGCTACGACCGCGTGATCATCATGACCGACGCCGATGTCGACGGCGCCCATATCGCCTCGCTGCTGATCACCTTCTTCTATCAGGAGATGCCGGCGCTGGTGCGTGGCGGCCATCTCTATCTCGCCGTGCCGCCGCTTTACTCGATCAGGCAAGGCGGCAAGGTCGCCTATGCCCGAGACGACGCCCACAAGGACGAGCTCCTGCGCACCGAATTCACCGGGCGCGGCAAGGTGGAACTGGGCCGCTTCAAGGGTCTGGGCGAGATGATGGCCGCCCAGCTCAAGGAAACCACCATGGATCCGAGGAAGCGAACGCTGCTCAGGATCGATGTAATCGACGCCGAGACGGCGACCAAGGACGCCGTCGATGCGTTGATGGGCACGAAGCCGGAGGCCCGCTTCCGGTTCATCCAGGAACGCGCCGAATTCGCCGAGACGGAAGTGCTGGATATCTAGCCGCCAGCCGGTCCATAACAAGGCTCCAGTTGCGGAGACGAGCATGTGACCAGGACGCGGCTGAAAGGCTATTTCGAGACGAGTTTAGCCGGGTTGACGCAGCCGACGCGCTCCGACTGGATCTTTGCCTTGCGCACCGTTTCAGCCGGCTTGATCGCGCTGCTGGCAGCCTATGCGCTGAAGCTCGACCATCCGCAATGGGCCATGATGACGGTGTTCATCGTCGCCCAGCCGGTTGCCGGCATGGTGCTGGCGAAGGGCTTCTACCGGCTGCTCGGCACGCTGGTCGGCGGCATCGCCGCGATCGGCATCACCACCGTTTTCGGCACCAACCCCTGGGTGCTGGTGACTGTGCTTGCCATCTGGATCGGCATCTGCACCTTCGTCTCGTCGCTGCTGCGCAATCCGGAAGCCTATGGCGCTGCGCTTGCCGGCTACACCGCAATGATCATAGGCCTGCCCGCTTTCGGACAGCCGCATCTCGTCGTCGACCTCGCTGTCGCGCGCTGTGCCGAGATCGTGCTCGGCATCGTCTGCGCCGGCCTGACCAGCCGGCTGATCCTGCCAAAACTGGCCAGCGACGCCATCGTCTCGCGCCTGAAACGCTGCATCCTCGATCTTGCCACCTATGCCGGCGGTGCGTTCTCCGGCGGCGACCCGGCAACGCTGTCCGCGCTGCACCGAAAGCTGGTCACGGATACCCAGACGCTCGGCGAGATGCGCGCCTATGCCAGGCTCGAGGCGCCGAGCTTCGCGCCGCGCGCGCATCCGGTCCGGCGCACGATCGGACAACTGCTCTCGGCGCTGTCGGCGGCACGTGCGTTGCATTCGCATGCCGCTCCGAAGAATGCGGCGCTCATTCCGGTGCGTTCGGAGTTGCAGGCCCTTGTCGGTGAAATGGCCGCGAAGCCCGGCGCGCTGGACGACACCACGCCTTGGGTGGCGCGGCTCGACACCATCTCGGCCAAGGCCCGGCAAATGCCCGATGCCTCGACCGACCAAGGCGACGACAGGGTCGGCACGATCACCCGCCTGACCATTGCCGCCGATTTCGCCGATGCGCTCAAGCAGGTGCTGCGCGGCCTCGATGCCCTGCGTGCGCCTGCCACGCGCCCGGCCAGGGGCAGCAGGCAGCCTGCGCTGGTGGTGCATCGCGATTACGCCGGCGCATCGCGCAACGCGGTGCGCGCTGCCCTTGCGACGCTGCTGGTCGCGGCCTTCTGGTTGACGACGAAATGGTCGGAAGCCGCCGGCACGGTCATTCTCGTTGCCGTCGTGTCGAGCCTATTTGCTGCTCGCCCCGACCCAGTGCAGGTCGCCTGGGGTTTCTTCAAGGGAACGCTTCTGGCGCTGCCGTTTGCCTTTCTCGTCGGCCAGATCGCATTGCCTGCCCTGCCCGGCTTCGGCTGGTTCATGCTGTTTGTCGTGCCGATCCTGGTGCCGACGGCGCTGGCCATGGCCAATCCACGTTATGTCGGCGTGGCGACGGCTTTCGCCATCAACTTTCTCGCCTTCCTCAGTCCACACCAGGCGATGACCTACGATCCCGGACCCTTCTTCGCCGGTTCGGCGTCGATCCTGGTCGGCATCCTGCTGGCGATCGGTGTCTTCATCGTCGTGCTGCCGGCCGATCCTTGGCTCGCGGCCAACCGCATCGTGCGCGCCATGCGTGAGGATCTGGCGCGGCTTTGCCTGCATGAGCGGGTGCCGAGGCGGTCGGCCTTCGAGAGCCTCGCCTACGACCGCATCAACCAATTGATGCCGCTGGTGCAGAATGCCGGTCAGAAAGGCGATGCGGTTCTGGGCGGCGGCGTCGCCGCCGTCACCGTCGGCCTGGAGGTCCTTCGGCTGCGCGATGCGAGCCAAAGCCATGCCATCCCATCCGAGACCGCGCTTTCGATCGCCAACTTCCTGAGAGGGCTGGCGCGCGAACTGCTCTTCCGCGCCCCCGGCGATCCGCAGACATCCACCGTCACCGTCGCCCGGCAATATGCGGCTGGTATTGCCCAGCGAAACGGTACCGGGGAATTGCTGCAGATCGCGGCATCGCTGCGCATCATCGCCGCCGCGATGGAGGATTTTCCGGATTTTTTTGCCAGGGATAGGGGCTAGGCCGCGGCGATCGCCAGCGCGTGGCCGCGTGCGTTTTCGCGCAGCGCGTCGAGATGGATCGACTTGACCAAGGCGGCGAGATTACCCTCGGCGGATTGACCGCCCACTTCCTTGAGCATCAGCCAGCTTACCTCCTGCACACCGGCGACGCGCTTGCCGTTGGCGACCTCGCGCCAGATCTTCAGCGCACGCAGGATGATGGCGTGCGTGGCGCCGGCGAGCCCGGCGCTGCGGAACAATGCCTGCAAGGCCACGTCGTGCCCGCCGGCCAGCAGCGCCCTCACACGTTGTTCGGACTGCTGGCTGAGCGCAACCAGTGCCGAGCCGAAGAAATCGACCTTGCCATGCGCGATGGTGCGGATGAGGAAGCTCGCGGTGAGGTCGCCACGCAGCCTGAGATGCTCGATCAGGGCCGCATGTTCTTCCGTGCGCGTGCCTTCGATCAGCGTCACCGAAGCCTTGACGCAGGCGTCGCGCATGACGCGGTCGGCTCGCGCCGCGCCCATCATCGCCATCACCAGTGGCGACGTTTTCAGCATTTCGCCAAGCTTGACGAGCAGCATATGCCGGCAGTCGGCCGGCAGCCTGACATCCGATATCAGCGCCTCGCGCACCAGCGGCAGGTGCCCATGCCGTTCGGCCATGCGGCGGAAGCTGAGCGAGGCGATGTCGGCGCCGCTGTTGGCGAGCAGCACGGCGCAGGCGTCCGCCTCGCCGATCTCGGCGATGGCCGCTGACAGCGCCATCGAGACGAGCGGCCGGTCTGCGATCAGTTTTTGCGTCGCCTTCGGACTCGAAGCCACGCGGTTGATCAGGTCGGCGTCGGTGAGCAGCGGCGAGCGCGCCAGCACCACGCCGGCGACTTCCGGCTGGTCGGAGGCCAGCACGCTGATGATCTGCATTGGCGCGTGTTGGCTCATCGACAGCGCCTCGGCCATCGCCAGCCGCACCTTTGACGAGGCATCGTCGAGCAACAGTGTCAGCGCCGCCTCTGCGGCGCAGCGGTCCTCGAAGGGCAATTCGGAATTGATGTAGGCTCGGGCCAGAGCGCTCGCCGCCGCGGCGCGCTCCGACACCTTGGCCGTGTAGATCCACTTCAGGAAATGCGAAACAACAACCATGCCCGCCTGCTTACGCCCCTTGCCGGAAGGTTCCGACCCCACTGACGACCGTAGGCAGAATTGGTTTACGAACCGTTCACCATGTTCATTAACT
>NZ_RZPW01000542.1:0-4382 GCF_003998455.1 Mesorhizobium sp. M7A.F.Ca.CA.001.08.2.1
GACCAGGCCTGCCTCGCCCGCCCTGCGTCGGGCACTTGCCGGCGCCGCGGTTGTCGTCCTGCTCGGCGCCATGGCGCTCGATACCAAGGTGGTCAGGATAGGGTCGGCAGGCGACGTTCGCAGCGCCGTCTTTTCCGCCGCTGACTACGGCAAGTCGGAATTTCCCAAGGTGCAGGCCGATGTCGAGGCACGCGCCGCCGACGCGGTGACGGTGGCGACGGCGATTGCCAAGGACAGGGCAACGGCGGAAAAGGAATACGGTGTGCCTGCGGGCGTCGGACCGGTCATTTCAGTCAAGTTCACCGGCGTCGTCGGCGAAGGAAAATCTGGCATCTACAAGGTCGCCGTCGACGGCGTGCCAGATACGTTGATGATCCGCGTGCAGACGGGACCGGCGATCAACGGGACGGAACTGCGTGACGCCACGGGCAAGATCACATTCGGCCAGTTCACCAACCAGATCGAGTACCAGGACGCCGGTTCGGCGCTGAACAATGAGATGAAGAAGGAAGTCCTGGCCAAGGTCGATACGAGCACCTTGACCGGCAAGACCATATCGGTGGTCGGCGCATTCAAGCTGGTCAACCCGAAGAGCTGGCTCGTCACCCCCGTGAGGCTGGACGTCAAATGAAACCGGCTGCCGACACCGGACCCGCGACTGGCGACGCCGTGCTTTCGGCGCGCAACATCGTCATGTCGTATGGCGGCGTCCATGCGCTCAAGGGCGTCAATTTCGATATCCATCGCGGCAAGGTCACCACGCTGTTCGGAGAGAATGGCGCCGGCAAGTCGACGCTGATGAAGATCCTCTCCGGCGTGGTCACGCCGACATCCGGCGACATCGTGCTCGACGGCAATCTCGTCAGCTTTTCTTCGTCCTCGGACGCGCGCGATCGCGGCATCTCGATCATCCACCAGGAACTCAGCCTGGCGCCCAACCTCAGCGTTCGCGACAACATCTTCATGGGCCGCGAACTGCGCACCAGGACCGGCCTCGACTTCGCCGAGGAGCAACGCCAGGCGCGCGCTCTGATGGCTGATCTCGAAGAGGACATCGATCCGATGACCCTGGTCGAGGATCTGCGCCTCGGCCAACAGCAGATCGTCGAGATCGCCCGGGCACTGTCGGTCGATTCGCGCATCCTCATCATGGACGAGCCGACCTCCGCGCTCAGCGCAACCGAGGTGGAAGTTCTGTTCAAGGTGATCCGCGATCTGACCAGCCGCGGCGTCTCCATCGTCTACATATCGCATCACCTCGAAGAGGCGCTGCAGATCACCGACTATGCCGTTGTCCTGCGCGATGGCGCGATTACCGCGACGGCCGAAGCCCGGGATATCGATCTCGAATGGATCGTGCGCAACATGGTCGGCGAGAATTTCGATCTCGGCTCGCCGCCGACCGGCCATGAATTCGGCGAAGTCGCCCTATCGATCGAGGATGTCAGCGTCGTCGACACTTCGGGCTCAGGTTATTCCGTCGTCGATCACCTGTCGCTGGACGTGCGAGCAGGCGAGATCGTCTGCATCTACGGGCTGATGGGTGCCGGGCGCACGGAATTGCTGGAGGCCGTCGCCGGACGAGTGCCGATGGCGGGCGGGCGGGCGCTGCTGGAAGGCGAGGACGTCTCGGGGCTGAGCATTGCCCAGCGTATCTCCAGAGGGCTTGTGCTGGTCCCCGAGGACCGGCAGCGCGACGGGCTGGTGCAGACGATGACCGTCGGTCGTAATCTTTCGCTCGCCAGCATCGAAGCGTTCGCCAGGGGCCTGTTTCTGTCTCGTTCCAGAGAGCGAGAGCTGGTCGAAGACTCGATCCGCAAGGTGACCGTCAAGACCGCTGGCGGCAATGCCATGATCGGATCGCTGTCGGGCGGCAATCAGCAGAAGGTCGTCATCGGCAAGATGCTGACGACCAACCCCAAGGTTATCCTTCTCGACGAGCCGAGCCGCGGCATCGATGTCGGCGCCAAGGCCGAAGTCTTCCGCTTGCTGAGCGAACGCGCTGCGCAGGGCCTTGCCGTCGTCTTCTCGACCTCTGAGGTCAACGAATGCCTCAGCATTGCCCACCGCATCGTCGTCATGCGCCGCGGCAGGATTTCAGCCGAATTCGGCGCCAATGCCACCAAAGAGCAGATCATGGCCGCCTCGGGCGAAGCCGTAGTCGCTTGATCACCAGGAATTTCGGAGCCCACACCATGACCGATGTCAGCCAGGCCAGAAAACAGTCCAGTCCAAGCGCGAGCGAAAGCTTCGATCTCGCCAAGCTGCTGCTCGAGGGCCGGGCCTTCTTTGCGCTGATCGTCATCATCGTCGTCTTTTCGATCCTGTCGCCCTACTATCTCTCGGTGGCGAATTTCCTGACCATGGCCTCGCATGTCGCCATCTTCGGCATCCTCGCGATCGGCATGCTGCTTGTCATCCTCAATGGCGGCATCGATCTGTCGGTGGGGTCGACGCTGGGCTTGGCCGGCGTCGTTGCCGGCTTCCTGATGCAAGGGGTGACGCTGAACTGGCTGGGCGTCGTTCTCTATCCGCCGGTGTGGGTGGTCGCGGTGCTGGCCTGCATGCTGGGCGCCGTCGTCGGGCTGATCAACGGCGTGCTCATCGCGCGCTTCAAGGTTCCAGCTTTCGTCGCGACCCTCGGCGTCATGTACATGGCGCGCGGCCTGGCGTTGCTGATGACCAGCGGCCTGACCTACAACAATCTCGGCGGCAAGCCGGAGCTCGGAAACACCGGCTTCGATGCGCTTGGCTTCAACCGCTTGTTCGGCGTGCCGACGGGCGTCGTGGTTCTCGTGGTCATCGCGCTCATTGGCAGCATCGTCCTGAACCGCACCGCTTTCGGGCGCTGGCTCTACGCCTCGGGCGGCAATGAACGCGCGGCCGAACTCTCCGGCGTTCCGGTCAAAACAGTGCAGATTTCCGTCTATGTGCTGTCGGGCATCTGCGCCGCCATTGCCGGCCTGATCCTATCCTCGCAGTTGACATCGGCTGGACCGACCGCCGGCACCACCTACGAACTGACGGCCATTGCGGCCGTCGTCATCGGCGGCGCGGCACTGACCGGCGGCCGCGGCAACATCCGCGGAACCCTGCTCGGGGCCTTCGTCATCGGCTTCCTGTCCGACGGTCTGGTGATCATCGGCATCTCATCCTACTGGCAGACAGTGTTCACCGGCGCGGTCATCGTGCTCGCCGTGCTCCTCAATGCCGTTCAGTATCGCCGCCGCAGCAAGCTCCCAAGCGCGACAGGTGGCCAACCGACTTCTCAGAAACGGGGGAAGGCCGAACCGGCCAATCCTGCCCAAGGGAAGACTGCCAGGTGAACTGGCAGCAACACCGCGTAATCATTGGAGGAATGTACATGAAAACCATGCTGAAAAGTCTGCTCGCGGCCGCGATGGTCGTTGGGTTCACGGCCGCCGCGTCAGCCGCGGGCCTGATCTCGATCATCGTCAACGATCCGGCCAATCCCTACTGGCTGACCGAGGGCAACGTCGCCAAGGCCGAGGCCGAGAAGCTTGGCTATACGGCCAATGTCGGCGCCCACAAGGGCGATACCAATACCGAAAGCAATTTGATCGACACCGCCATCACCAACAAGTCGGTGGCGATCATTCTCGATCCGGCCAACGCCGACGGCTCTGTCGGTGCGGTGAAGAAGGCGATTGCAGCCAACATCCCGGTGTTCCTCGTCAATGCCGAGATCAACCAGGAAGGCCTCGCCAAGGGGCAGCTCGTTTCCAACAACGCGCAGGGCGCTGCTCTCGGTGCCCAGCAGTGGGTGCAGGCCGTCGGTGAAAAGGGCAAATATGTCGAACTGCTCGGCGCCCCGTCGGACAACAATGCCGCCACGCGCTCGAACGGTTACGCGACTGTGCTGAGCCAGTACCCGGATCTCGAAAAGGCTGCTTCGCAGGTCGCCAACTGGGATCGTACCCAGGGCCACGACAAGATGCAGAGCATGCTGCAAGCCAATCCCGACATCATCGCCGTGATCAGCGGCAATGACGAAATGGCTCTCGGCGCGGTTGCGGCGCTGAAGGAAGCTGGCAAGCTCGCCGGCATCAAGGTCGGTGGCTTCGACGGCTCCCCGGACGCGGTTGCGGCGATCAAGTCCGGTGAACTGCAGTACACCGTGCTGCAGCCGGTCGCCATCTTCTCGGCCAAGGCCGTGCAGCAGGCGGACTCGTTTATCAAGACGGGTGCCACCGGTGCGGCGACCGAGAAGCAGCTGTTCGATTGCCTTCTCATCACCAAGGACAATGTCGACAAGTACACCGCACCCTTCGTGCTGTCTGAGTAATACCTGCACAGGGGGTGTCCTTGCGGACACCCCCTGCCTCTTCTACGAAATGACTGCCCTCGTGAACTGCCTTCGC
>NZ_RZPW01000543.1:0-4377 GCF_003998455.1 Mesorhizobium sp. M7A.F.Ca.CA.001.08.2.1
CCTTCATGGGTCTCAACAACCAGAACCTGCACAATGTGCTGTTCCGCGGCTTCCTGAAGCCATGGGAGACCTATACCGGCGCCAAGATCAACTGGATCGACCTGGCGCAGGCCGACTACAACGCCCGCCTGCAGCAGTCGATCGCGACCGGGACCGTCGACTTCGACATCATCGAAATGGGCGCGCCGTTCGAAGGCGATGTCTGCGGCAAGGGCCTGACGTCGGAAATGCCCGACTGGGTCAAGACCCAGATCGATTTCGACGATCTGGTCAGCTATCTGAAGCCGCCGGTCGGCACCTGGGACGGCAAGCAATACCGCGTGACCGTCGACGGCGACGCGCACAACTTCAACTACCGCACCGACGTGTTCGCCGATGCCGACCTCGCCAAGGCCTGGAAGGACGGCGGCGGCGAAGGTGAATGGGGCGTGCCGAAGACCTGGCAGCAGGTTCAGGCGGTGACCAAGTTCCTGAAGGGCAAGAAGCTCAAGGACCAGGACGTCTATGGCTATCTCGACGCGCCGAAGCCCTGGGGCGGCTTCGGCTTCTATTTCCTTGGCAGCCGCGCCACCGCCTATGCCAAGCACCCCGACGACAAGGCCTGGCTGTTCGACGCCGACACGATGAAGCCGCGCGTCAACAATCCGGCCTGGGTGCGCGCCATCCAGGACGTCATCGACGCGCTGCCCTCCGAACCCGCCGACCAGATCAACGCCGATCCGAACACGACCGCCTTCCAGCAGTTCCTGGCCGGCACCGGCTCGATGGTCACCTGGTGGGGCGACGTCGGCTCCAACGTCAAGACCAACGACTCTTCCGTCGTCGGCGACGTCACCGGCTTCTCGATCCTGCCGGGCTCGGACGATGTCTACAATGCGAAGACCGGCGCCTGGGACAAGCTCGCCAGCGGCCCGAACTATGCGCCCAACTGCGCCTATCTCGGTTGGGGCGTCTATGTCATGGCCCGCGTCGATGCCGACGAAAAGAAGAAGAAGGCGGCATGGTCCGCTGCAGCCCATCTCGGCGGCAAGGACCTGTCGATCTGGACGGCGATGTATCCGTCGGGCTTCCAGCCTTACCGCAACTCGCATTTCGACATTCCCGAATGGGTGGCGGCCGGCTACGACGAGGCCTTCATCACCTCCTACCTCAAATCGGAATCCGACAGCTACAACCATCCGAACGCGGCGATCGAGCCACGCATCCCCGGCATCTTCCAGTACTACAGCGCCGCCGAGGACATCCTGGCCAACACTTTCGCGGGCAAGATGAAGGCGCAGGAAGGCGCCGACGCCATCGCGGCGGCATGGGAGAAGCTGACCGACCAGATCGGCCGCGACAACCAGATCAAGCTCTACAAAGCTTCGCTCGGCATGTAGGCTGGCCTATGAACCGTGGTCCGGCGGCAACGCCGGACCACTTTAGACAGGCTCCGGCTCCTCGAGAGCCTTCAAACGGGCGAGATTTGTGGCTGACCAGACATCGACCGCGAACCCGTGGCCGGCAGATGCCGGCACTTCCGATCTGATCTCTCCAGGCCGTAAACGCCTTGGCTGGGCGCTGATGGCCGTTGCGACGCTTGGCCTGCTGGCGACGATCGTGCTGGAGATCCTCTACAAGGGCAGCCCCGATACGATCGGCTTCGAGACCTGGCGCCCCGTCGTCTATGCCTATGTGCTGTGGGGCGTGGCGATCGGTGTCGGCCAGGTGCTGACGCGCGGCGAAGACGGCCAGCGTGCCCTGTTTCTGCTGCCGGCGCTGCTGTTCACCATCGCCATGGTGATCTTCCCGACGCTGTTCGGTTTCTACATCGCGCTCACCGACTGGAACCTCAGTTCCTTCAGCGGCCGCCGGTTCAACGGGCTCGACAATTTCTGGCAGATGCTGGGCGATCCCTACTACCGCAACGCGCTGTTCAACATGGTGCTCTACGTGCTGGCGGTGGCGGTCGAATATGTCATTGCCTTCGGCTTGGCGCTGCTCCTCAATGCCCAGATCCGGGCGCGAAAATTCTTCCGCGTCGTCTTCCTGATGCCGCTGATGCTGTCGCCGGTCGCGGTGTCGTGGATGATCGGAAAATCGCTGATGGAATACAGGTTCGGACCGGCCGCAACGCTGGCGCGCCATCTCGGCTGGGAAAATCCCGCCTTCTTCTCCGATCCGATCATCGCGCGCATATCGATCATGATACTGGATGCCTGGACCTTCATTCCGTTCATGATGATCATGCTGCTGGCCGGGCTGCAGGCGATGTCGCGCGAGGTGCTCGAAGCCGCACGCGTCGACGGCGCCAATGCGTGGCAGACCTTCTGGCAGGTCACCTTCCCGCTGATGCTGCCGGTGTCGGTGACGGCGGTGGTCCTGCGCATCATCTTCAAGCTGAAGCTTGCCGACATCATCATCACCGTGACGTCCGGCGGCCCCGGCGGCGCCACCGATTCCGTGTCGAGCTTCATCTACCGCGAATACCGCGACCGCTCGAATGTCGGCTACGGAACCATGCTGGCGATGGCCTATCTGGTGATCATCGTCGTGTTCGTCACGTGGTTGTTGAAATTTGCCAACCGTTTTGTCCGCAATGTCAATTAAAGCAAGATGGGGGTGAATTGAGCCCGATGAGCGTTCAGACCACCGAATATGTCGCCTCGGAGATCCGCTCGCCGGCGAGCTTCCTCGCCAGCCGCGTCTTCATCTATGGCGCGCTGGCCTTCTGGGCGTTCATCTGCCTGTTCCCGATCTATTGGACGATCACGACCTCGTTCAAGACCGCAGTCGACGTCACGCAAGGCCATCTCATCCCCTTCGTCGACTTCCAGCCGGACTGGAAGGGCTGGCGTTCGCTCGGCCTGTCGCCGGACTCGATCTTCCAGACCTCGACCGTGCGCGAGGAGTTCCTCAAGCGCTTCATGAATTCGGTGATCACCTCGGTCGGCGCGTCGAGCCTCGCCATCATCATCGGCAGCCTCGCCGCCTACGGGCTCACCCGCTATCGCTACCATTTCGCCTGGTTCAAGAACGAGGACATCTCGTTCTTCTTCCTGTCGCAGCTGATCCTGCCGCCGGTGGTGCTGGCGCTGCCCTTCCTGGTGCTCTACCGCGAGGTCGGCCTGCTCGACACGCGCATCGGGCTGATCCTGCTCTACACGCTGATGGTGCTGCCGATCGTCATCTGGATCATGCGCGACCAGTTCAACTCGATCCCGGTCGAGCTCGAGGAAGCCGCCCTTGTCGACGGGCTGTCGATCTGGGGCGCGTTCTTCCGCATCGTCATGCCGATCGCGCTGCCGGGCATGGTCGCCGCCTTCATCCTGGCGATGGTGCTGTGCTGGAACGAGTATTTCTTCGCCGCCCTTTTGACCTCGACCGACGCCAAGACAATTCCCGTCATGGTGGCGAGCCAGACCGGCTCGCAAGGCATCAACTGGTGGTCGATGGCGGCACTAGCGATGGCGGCCATCGCGCCGCTCGCCGTCATTGGCATCGCGTTGGAGCGCTATCTGATCATGGGCATGACCGCGGGCGCGGTGAAGTAGCATGGCGCCCTCTTACCTTGGGAGAAGGAAGAACCGCGCTAGGGCCTTAGAATCATCCGCAGATGATCCATGATCATGGCCACGCCCTTCTGCCCGAGCTCGGCCGAGGCGTCCTTGGCACTCGCCGTATACCAGCCGGTATTGTCGGCGAAGTGATTGGCATCGACAGCCTCCGGGCATAGCGCCAGCATCAGCGAGGTCTCGCCGATGCCGGCATGGTCGAACGGGTACTTGCCGTTCATGTCAGCCGACATCAGCGGATGCACCTGCACCCAGTTGAAGAAATTTTCACCCGCCGCGTGTCCTGAATAATAGTCCGCCATCGCCTGCGACCCCCACCAGCCCTCGCCGCGCTCCTTTTCGAGGAAGCGGAAGATCGCCTGGCGGCCGGCGGCCTTGAACGCCAGATCGGTCGGCATGCCGGCGACAAAGTTCTCGGTCTGGTGGTGGATAATGGCGTGGATGTTGCGGAAGCCGATGCGCAGCAGGCTGTAGAACAGTTCCTCGCCGAACGGCGCCAGCGCGTTGCCGCCGACCTGCACCGAGCCGCTGCCTTCCGGCGGCGCCACCGCATAGCTTGCCGCACCGTAGTAGAAGGGCGGCAGGATGACGACGTCCTTCTCCTTTTCGAACAGCTCCAGCGTCTTGATGACGGCCAGCGTGTCCATGCCGACGGCCATGTGCTCGCCATGGTATTCCAGCACGCCGAGCGGCAGAGCGACCGGCCAATTCTCGGCGATCGCCCTGCGGATCTGGTGTGGCAGCATCAGTTCATAGCGCATGATCTATTCCATGTTGGTGTGGCGGGCGCGCATCGCTTCGGGGGACACGCCAATCAAGTCCC
>NZ_RZPW01000544.1:0-4363 GCF_003998455.1 Mesorhizobium sp. M7A.F.Ca.CA.001.08.2.1
GGCCTTGCCGAACCGCTGACCAAGGGCTCGGTCGTCGCCTCCGACGCCTTCTTCCCCTTCGCCGACGGATTGCTGTCGGCGATCGCCGCCGGCGCCACTGCCGTTATCCAGCCGGGTGGCTCGATGAACGACAAGGACGTCATCGCCGCTGCCGACGAGCACGGCATCGCCATGGTGTTTACGGGCGTCCGGCATTTCAGGCATTGACGCACTTCTTCCTTCTCTCCTTGCGGGGTGAGAAGCGGTTCGCGCAGCAAACGAAAAGCCAATTGCTTGGCTTTTCGAGCTTCGAACGCCCTGAGCCCGCGAAGGGCCGGGCGGTGGACGATCCGCCCTGCCGGGTCCCCGCTGCTCCGCAGCGTCCCGGCGTTCGCCAGCCTTTCATCGTGCCACTCAATCCGCCGGCCGGTCCGCTGGATAGGGCGTCTTGACCAGGATCGCCATGCCGATCCCGAGGAACAGCACGATCACCGCCATGCCGAGCCGTGCCGAGCCGCTGGCCAGGGTGACGGACGCGACCATGAACGGCGCCAGGAAACTGGTCGCCCGTCCAGCCAGCGCATAAATGCCGAAATAGCGGCCGGATTCTGCGGCCGTGACGCTGCGCGCCATGTAGGATCGCGACGACGCCTGCACCGGCCCGAAAGCCACACCGATCAACAGGCCGAAGAAGATGTAGGCCTTTTCCGCTGCCGTGCCGAACAGGCCACCGCTGTCCGGTCCAGGCATCATCCAGAGGCCGAACAAAGTATAGCCCGGTCCGGTCGAGACGATGCCGATCGTGGCGATGCTGAGCAGGACCAGCGAGATCATGACGATGGTTTTTGAGCCAAGCGCCGTATCGAGACGGGCTGCAACCAGGCAGCCGAAGATGGCGACGACGTTGAGAATGATGCCGAAAATACCGATTTCGGTGATCGACCAGTGGAACATCGCTGCTGCGAAAGTGCCCCCCAGCGCCAGCACCGCATTGACACCGTCCTGATAGATCATGCGGGCGACAAGGAAGCGGAAGATGCCGCTGCGCTTGCGCACCTCGCCCAGCGTCACTTTCAGCTCCGCCAACCCCTCTCGCACCGCAGGGCCGATCGACAGGCCCTTGATGGCATCGGGGGTGAAAAAGAACATCGGCAGGATGAACAGGAAGTACCAGCCGGCTGACAAAGGCCCGGTTGCGCGCGCGTCCTCGCCGAGCTTCGGGTCGAGCCCAAAGAGCGGGTCGGTGCCGATGATCGTCTTGCCGGTCTCCGGCGAACCGGCCAAGCAAGCGACGACGAAGATCAGCGCGATCATGCCGCCGAGATAACCAAGGCCCCAGGCCATGTTGGAGATTCGGCCGATCTCGCTCTTCGGCACCAGGCGCGGCATCATCGAATCGTTGAACACGGTCGAAAACTCGGCCGCGACCGACGCCAGCGAAAAGAACAGCACGACCAGGAAAAGGTTCGAACCGGGGGCCGCGAACCAAAGCATGCAAAGGCAGGTGACCTTGACCGCGGCAAAGAATGTGATCCAGGGCTTGCGCGGGCCGGTCTGGTCGGCAATCGAGCCGAGGATGGGCGACAGCACGGCGATGACAAGACCTGCCGCGGCAATGCCGTAGCCCCAGGCCGCCTGGCCGGTCTCCGGATCGCTCGCCATGCGCGAGACGAAGTAAGGTCCGAAGATGAAGGTCGTCACGACCGTGAAGAACGGCTGCGCCGCCCAGTCGAACAGCATCCATCCCCAGATGCCGCGCCCGGACGCACGCTGCACTGTCTCTACCGTCATCATGATCCCTCGGCACCGGTTCCGTGTCGGGCGCCATGTCTGCATGTTTCATGCGCTCATGCAATGAACGAAGCTCGGTGCCGTACCCTTGACGTTGCCGGGCGTTCACTGTTCGAAAGCCATGCAACTGGCTTTCGTCCGCTACGCGAACCAAGCCCGTGTTTTTCTCGTGGGGGAAGTCGGACCGTAGGTCCGGCGCCGTCCTCCACCCCCTGCTTCGCAACGATTGTCGCCGGCGTGATTTCTTGATTATTAAGTTGACTCTTTTTGTCCGCTTTGACTAATTGCGCTCGCGCAGGGCCGGAACGGTGACCGGCCGAACTGCTCGAAATTGGTCTGACAGGGAATAAGAGATGACGATTGGTCGACAGGCATTGCTGCGCATTCAGGCAAGGCGATTGATTGCGAGCAGTGCCTTGATAGCGGCATCTTTTGGAATGGTGGGGACCGGCCGGGCCCAGGACGTTTCGCCGGACGATGCAACTCAACTGGAAACGATCGTCGTCACCGGCAAGTCGGACCGCGTTGGCGGGCCCGATCAAACGATCGTCGCGAAGGATACGGCGACCGCCACCAAGACCGATACGCCGATCGTCGACGTTCCCGCCTCGGTTTCAGTTGTAACCCAAAAGGAACTGGAGGCGCGCCATGTCGAAAGCCTCCAGCAGGCCGTGGCCTACACATCCAGCGTCCTCACCGACGAGTTCGGCAACGATGACCGATACGACTATATTCGCATCCGCGGTTTCGACCAGACATCGCTCGGTACCTATCGCGACGGCCTGACGGCGCGCATCCCCGCATGGTTCACGGCCAGCCGTCTCGAACCTTACGGACTTCAGCGCGTGGAGGTCCTGAAGGGATCGACATCGACGCTATTTGGTCTCAACGGTCCTGGCGGACTGGTGAACGCCATCACCAAGCGGCCGCTGGACCAGAAGCAGGGGGAGATTTACACGTCCTATGGCGACGGCACCAAGGAGATTGGCGTTGATTTTGGCGGGCCGATCGACCCCGATGGCGTGTGGACCTATCGGCTTACCGGGCTGGCCAAGGATGGCGATCAAGGATGGGATTATTCCAACGACGACCGGCTTTACATCGCACCCGCGTTGACCATCAAGCCCGAGGAAGGAACCTCGCTCACCATCCTGACTGACTATTACAAGCGAGATGGCACAGGCGCACGCGGCACCCCCGCCGGCGCCAATATCGACATCGGCACCTTCCTGGGCGAGCCGGATTTCAACCGCTTCAACACCGAGCAGGTCGATATCGGCTACCAGTTCGAACATGAATTCAACGAGAATCTCACCTTCCGCTCCAATGCCCGCTACACGCATTTGAGCCTCGACTACGCCGAGGTCTACGGCGCGTCGCTTGACCCCACGGCGGACCGCACGGCATTTTCCGTCGGCGGCCTGTCCAACCGCTATGCCTTTGACAATCAGTTGCAATACGATACGGGCTGGGACCGGGTCGCCAGCAAGACGCTTGTCGGCGTCGACTACGCCAACGACAACACCCGCGAAAACATCCTCTTCGGCACCGCCGGCCCCATCGACATCGACAACCCGACCTATTGCGGTCTGTCCTGCATCAACCTCGGCCCCTATGTGAACTGGCGGGTCAAGCAGCAGGCGGTCGGTGTCTATGCCCAGGAGCAATTGACGTTTGACGACCGCTGGATCGTCACCCTGGGCGGGCGCTGGGACCGTGTCCATACGACGGCGGACTATCTCGATCTGGGAACGCAGGACGACGACACCGCATCGGCCTTCACCAAGCGCGCTGGCCTGACCTACAAATTCACGCCGAACCTCGCGGTCTACGCCAACTATTCGGAAAGCTTCCAGCCGCTCGTGTCGCCAAGCGCCAACGGGTATGCGGTCTCGGGCTCGTTGAAGCCTCAGGAGGGCAAACAGTATGAGGCAGGCATCAAGTACAAGCCCGACGGCTTCGACGGCCTGTTCACAGCCGCGGTCTTCGACCTTACCCAAACCAATGTTCCGACCTATGTCACGCCTGTTGTCCAGCAGCAGATCGGCAAGGTTGGCGTCCGCGGCATCGAACTCGAGGGCAAGGCCGCCATCGCGGAAAACCTGAACCTGACGCTTGCCTATTCCTACTGGGATGCCGAGATCCTGGAAGACGGCATTGGCGGGAATGCCGGCAATCGGCCGCAGCGCGTTCCTCGCCACCTGGCGTCAGCCTGGGTTGACTATACGCTTCCCGAGGAAGGACCGCGTGGCGACCTGACCATCGGCGGCGGCCTGCGCTATATCGGACAAACCTACGGGGATGACGCGAACACCATTTCGATTGGCGGCTACGCACTGGTGGATGCGGCGATTAGCTACAAGATGACCAAGGACGTGACGTTGGCCTTGAACGCAACGAACCTGTTCGACCGGAAGTATCTGACAACCAGCTATTACGGGACCGAATTCTACGGCGACCGGCTGAAAATCGTCGGCACCCTCAAACATTCCTGGTGAGCTTGCTGAACGCCAAGCGCCGACAACATTGGAAAAGCCGCCACACGCACCCGACAATGCGTGTGGCAATCATCGACGGTTCACATCCCCGTCAG